>DZCT01000322.1:0-3083 GCA_022736535.1 Desulfatirhabdium butyrativorans
ATAACAAGAGATTTGACAACTTTTAAAAAGTTGTCAAATCTTTTTCAAGCCTCAGCAACAGCGTATCCCGAAACAATGCAAATGCTTCTTCATTGAGATCATCCGGCGACAGCCAGGGGAGATCGCAGAGGAAAAATTTCAGTTTGTCTTCAGCCTGTTCCAGCGGATATTTAGGTCCCGAACTCCCCTTATAGCCAAGTTTTTCCGCAATATCTTTCAGAGAGAGACATCTGCCGTGCCGCAGAAAAAATGCGGCTTTTTCTTTTTCATTCAGACGATTGACAAAAATTTGCGCCCATTTTTTGACTGTATCCGGGTCAAAATAGATTTTATCTGCAACCGAACGATAATCCGGCGCAAATTCAAGCATATCTTTTCCGCCCGAAAGCATCTTCACAGAAACCGGCGACCGGAGCGGCACATAAAGGCTGATCCAGTGAATAAAATCTCTGACTTCCGCGCCGACCGCTTTGTCTCCCCACATCTTGGAAACCTGAGTCAGAAAATAAGCCGCCAGCGCCAGCAATATCCTGTTTTTATTAATCTCGTCATACTCACACTTTTCAACAATATGACTCGGAAAAACAATTTCTTGCATATCTTCAAGCGACAGGGGCGGAATATATATGACTTCACTGCTCAGACTGAAAAACAATGCTGTCCGGTTTCTGACGGAGGTATGGAAGTCATCTGAGGCTCTTAACGCATCAGCAGTGCGTTTATACAGATAGCGGTAAAAATCCGTGAAGGGTTTCCGGGTTTTTTCTACCCAGCGGTTGATAAAGGCTTTTCTGAGAAAATGATGGCAGTTTCTGTTTCCCTGCATCAGCATTTTTTGAATCTGTGTTTTATTTTCAAGAATAAAAATAATCAGTTCGGAACGAATTTCTGCTGTAAGATCATCTGATATACTCTCCCGCCCCGGTTCCCTGCCCATAAAAACGGGCGAAAGATTTTTCAAACGCACATATTTCATTACCGACCGGGCAAGACTCAGAAGAATATCCTGAGTTTCCCGACGTTCCAGCCATTTCGGAATATGCTCTCCCGCATCCATATCATTCAATTTTACAAAATATTTCAGCGAAAAGCCATTTATTTTTTGAAAAAATGCCTCTCAAGGTCGTTATAAAAGAGTGTTTAAAAAATGTTACCAAGGCTTTTTTTGTCCCCTGGTGAACACGATAATAGCCAGACAGTTCACTGTATGGGAAAGCTTTTTTTAACCGCAAAGGACGCAGAGAAGGCGCAAAGGGCGCAAAGCATGAAAGGGATGATATTTATCTTTGCGAACCCTTTGCGTCCTTTGCGGTTAAAAAAATTTGCACATCACATTATTCTCAGTATGTCCCTCCTGGACAAAAATAACGAGGAAAAAATGACAAAAACGGATAACATCAGGCTGTTCCGGGAAATCTTCAGGGGGCGTCAGGATGTGATTCCCCGATACTGGAAATCTGCAAAAACCGGAAAAAGCGGCTACGCGCCGATATGCAAAAACGAATGGCGGCATCCCGAATGCCGGAAAGGGATTCAGAACGCTGCCTGTTCCGGTTGCGAACATGCGGACTATCTGCCCCTTTCGGATTTGCTCATTTTTGAGCATTTCAAAGGAAAGCACATTTTGGGCGTTTATCCGCTGCTTTCCGATCACACCTGTCATTTCATTGCTGCGGATTTTGACGATCACAGCGCAGGATCAAGCCCGCTCCATGATCTTCTGTCATTTTATGAAACCTGCGGGATTCAGGATATTCCCTGCTATGCCTTGCGTTCAAAATCAGGAAAAGGCTGCCATGCCTTTATTTTCTTTGAAAAAGCCGTTCCCGCTTCCAAAGCCCGGACTGTTGTTTTTGCGCTGCTTCAGGAGGCAAATATCATCGGCGATGATGTGGGCGATGATGCGGAAATTTCAAGTTTTGACCGTCTGTTTCCGAATCAGGACAGGCTTTCCGGAAAAGGGCTTGGCAATCTGATTGCGCTTCCGTTTCAGGGACTTGCGATGCAAAAAGGGCATACGCTTTTTTTGGACCCGGATTCAGGCTTTACTGCTCCTTTTCCTCAGCAGTGGGAGATATTGGCGGACATTCGGAAATGCAGCGAATCGGCTTTAGATCGTCTCATAAAAGAGTGGCGTCTGCTTCTGCATTCTGCTGAAAATGTTAAACTTTCAGATATGAGTAAAAATGATGATGAATGTCTTGTCGGCTATCCGCCTGCTGATTTTGAGCAGATTGCGGCGCAGTGTGCATTCATCGCCCATTGCCGAGATGACGCTGAAACCCTGTCCGAACCGGATTGGCATATCATGCTGACGATTTCCGTCAGATGCAGAGACGGCCAAGCCCTTTCCCACCGTCTGTCAAAAGACTACCCCCAATACTCCTATCAGGAAACGCAACGCAAGATAGAGTATGCCTTGAACAAAAACAAGCCGTACCGCTGTGAAACCATCCGAAAAATAAACGGAAAATATTGCAGAACCTGCCGGATTTACGGGAAAGTGAAAAGTCCCATAGTTCTGGGAAGAGCAGATCGGATCTATCTGTTCCCGGTTTGGACTGAACTCACAAAGGAAGAAAAAGAGCTTGTCCTGAGATATTATGATTTTTACAGATCGCTTGACGAGGGGCGGCGCATCCCTGAGACAAAAGCCCAGAGACATTTCAGCGCCGTTTGCCGGGGGATTCGTGCGCCCTTGACGCTTCACGAAAAGGCGTATCTGAAATACAGGTACATTCAGAATGCAGAAAAATATGCCGGATATGAATATTCGGAAGTGCTTGCACAGAAGCCGAAAGTGAGTGAATCATTTTTGTATTATACTGAATCACCTTTTAATTTTTCCAATTTTAACAAAACCGGCTGCATAACGCATGTCCCCTTGTGATTTATTTTTTCTATACAAATCGCCTCTGCTATATAAAAAATCGAATTGACAAATTTTAATATCTGCAATAGAAAAAATATGATTTCCCCTATCCGCGTGGAAACGGGAAAATATGTCACTCCTACGGAGTTCGGGGGAGCGGGACATTTTTTGCGCTACAAATATATCACGCCTACGGCGTTTTCAGGCAATT
>DZCT01000322.1:3183-5950 GCA_022736535.1 Desulfatirhabdium butyrativorans
CGGGACATTTTTTGCGCTACAAATATATCACGCCTACGGCGTTTTCGGGCAATTCGTACCTGATTACATAAGCCGCATAGCGGCGGGATATTTGTAGCATAGCGGTTGCAGGCATTGAACAAGCCCCGTAGGGGCGGCATATCTTATGCGAGCTTTGCATTTTAATAAAAAACAGATTGAATCTTATGAAAATTTCAACAAGAGCCACAAAATTTCTCAGCCAGAAAGGCATTGCCTTTGAAGTCATTGAATACGAACATGAAGAAAAAGGCGCAAAATTTGCTTCAGAGGCTATCGGATTCCCGTTGGAACAGACGGTCAAGACATTGGTTGCTGATCTGGGAGATAAAAAATATTCCTTAGCGCTGATGCCCGGAGACAGGCAATTGTCATTGAAACATCTCGCACGGGAATGCGGCGTCAAAAAGGCTGCGATGGCTGATACCGCAACAGCCGAGCGTCTGACGGGCTATCTCGTGGGCGGCATCAGTCCTTTCGGCGCAAAGCAGAAATTTACGGTTGTGATGGAAGAAAGCCTGCTGAAATTCGACAAAGTTGCCATCAACGCGGGTCAGCGGGGACTCATGCTGCTGATGAAACCGCAGGATATTGTAACGGCGCTGGGCTGCAAGGTTTCGGGGATTGTTTGAAAGGTTCGAGGTTCGGGGTTCGGGGTCAGAGGAGAGGGACACCTCGAACCTCGAACCCCTGACCTCGAACCCCTATGAAGGAGAACATCGAATGACAGAGAAAAAACCGCCACGTCTGACGGAAACCGTTGCCGGCGCGGGGTGAGCCTCAAAACTGCCTCCGGGGGATCTGGAGAAAGCATTATGCGGGCTGAAAATTCCCACGGATTCCAATGTGATTGTGGGCTTGGACCGTGCGGATGACGCCGGCGTTTACAAAATTACAGACGACCTTGCCATCATTCAGACAGTGGATTTTTTTACGCCCATCGTTGACGATCCCTATTGTTTCGGGCAGATTGCCGCGGCAAATGCCCTGAGCGACATTTACGCCATGGGCGGCGTTCCGAAAACTGCCATGAACTTGGTCGGATTTCCACTCAAAAAAATGGATATGTCTGTGCTTCGGCAGATATTAGAAGGCGGATTGGACAAAATGCGGGAAGCGGAAGTCGTGCTGATCGGCGGGCATAGCATTGAAGACAATGAGTTGAAATACGGGCTTTCGGTTACAGGTTTTGTGCATCCGGATCGGGTGCTGACAAAGAAAAATCTCAGAGCCGGAGATCAGCTTATTCTCACAAAGCCGCTGGGAACGGGCATCATCAATACAGCAGTCAAAGCAGGGCTTGCGGATGAGAAAACCGTTGTTTATGTTACGAAACTGATGTCCTCGCTGAACCGGGACGCGGCGGAAGTCATGAGTCATTATCCGGTTCATGCCTGTACGGATATTACCGGATTCGGTCTGCTGGGGCATCTTGCTGAAATGGTGCAGGGTTCCGGCTTCGGCATAAAGCTTTATGCCAAACAGATTCCTGTGATTCCCCAAGCCTTTGAATATGCGGCAATGGGGCTGATTCCGGCAGGAGCGTATAAGAATCGGGAATTTCGGGAAGCATTTGCCGATTTTCAGCCCTCTGTAGAACGCGGGCTTCAGATGATCCTGTTTGATCCTCAGACCTCCGGCGGTCTGCTCATATCTGTGCAAAAAGAAAAGGCTCAGGAATTGCTGGAACAATTGCGGAAAAAAGGAATGGAAGATTCGGCGATTGTCGGAGAAGTGATCGCCGGCGCGGGAGAAAAGATTTTTGTGAATTAAGTAGAACAAGTTTAAAACTTGTTCTACTTTGACCTCGTTCCCACGCTCCGCGTGGGAATGCAGCCCAGACGCTCCGCGTCCGGAGTGCTAAAATGAAATTTTAGCATTTTTACACTGCTAAAATTCGTTGCGTTCATTTCAGCACTCCGGACGTTCCCACGCGGAGCGTGGGAACGAGAATTGGAACTGCATAACTCATAATAGGAATAACTTAAAATGAAAGAAATAGATGCCCGGGGGCTGGCATGTCCGGCGCCGGTGTTGATGACCAAAGCCGCCATTGAGAAAGAGGGCGCAAATCTCATTAAAATCATTGTGGATAACCAAGCTTCAAAAGAAAATGTCTGCCTGTTTCTGGCATCCAAAAAATTTGAAACTTCGGTGGAATCGCAGGGAAATGATTTTTACATCACCGGCAAAGGAAAAGGCGGCTATGCGCCCGCTTCTTTGCCCAAAGCCGAAAAAACCGAGTCCGGCAACAGGAAAATCATGGTCATGGCTGCCACAGACCGCATCGGCTACGGCGATGACGAACTGGGTTTGAAACTCATGGCAAGTTTCATCAAAACCCTGAAAGAAATGGGACAGGACTTATGGCGGCTCGTGCTTGTGAACAACGGCGTCAAACTGACCGTTGACGGTTCTCAGTCGCTGCCGGATTTGAAGGCATTGGAAGCCGACGGCATCCGCATTCTGGTGTGCGGAACCTGCCTGAATCATTTCAATCTCTTGGAACGGAAACAGGTCGGCGAAACCACCAACATGCTCGATATTGTCACTGCCATGCAATTGGCGGATAAGGTTGTGAGTATTTGACGACAGACTCGCAAAAAATCCGACCGCCTGTTTTCTGCCGTTCCCTATACAGAAGCATACTGAATTATATACTGATCCGATTTTGCTTTTTTTGCCACAGACGCACACAGACAGATATCTGAAAACGGAATACGGCATTTATGCAGAAAATATGCCGTAA
>DZCT01000726.1 GCA_022736535.1 Desulfatirhabdium butyrativorans
CGAACCCACCCGGGACGGTATCAGCGCCCCACACCGGATTTGAAGTCCGGGAGCCTCACCAGTAAGCTGCGCACTTCCTCAACACCAACCGCAGATTAACGCAGGTTATTTTTAATCTCTGTCATCTGCGGCTTGTTCTTTTTTCTTTCTTTTGAAACCGGAATATAATATATTATTTCCTTTTGTCAATCATTATTGTGAAAAGAGGAGCATGTCATAAGATGGTAAACAGGGACAGGTTAGCGGAAACATTCAGATTTCTGGTCGGCATTGACAGCGTTTCAGGCGAAGAAGCGGCGCTGTGCCGTGAAATCAGAAATATCCTTGAATCCATGGGCGCGGAAACCGTCGTGGACAATGCCGGAGAAAAAGCCGGAAGCAACACGGGGAATCTGATTGCCAAATTCAAAGGAAACACCCACGCGCCCCCGCTCCTTCTGAATGCACATTTGGACACGGTGGAGCCGGGCAGAGGCGTGAAAGTCCGCTTTCAAGACGGCATTTTTACCAGCGACGGCACCACTATTCTGGGGGCAGATGATAAAAGCGCCATCGCCGTGCTTTTGGAAACACTTAACATTCTTCAGGAAAAAAATCTGCCTTACGGTCCCCTTGAACTTGTCTTTACCGTTTGCGAAGAAACCGGTCTCCTGGGCGCAAAATATTTGGATTACAGTCTGATTTCGGCAAAATACGGTTACGCTTTGGACGCGACCGACACGGAAGGAATCGTGACCCGTGCGCCGAGTTCCAACCGTTTGGAATTTAGGATTCACGGCAAAGACGCGCACGCCGGCGCCGCGCCCGAAAAAGGGATTAACGCCATTTCTCTTGCCTGCAAAGCCGTTGCCGGTCTTGAAATCGGACGGATTGACCGTGAAACCACCTGCAATATCGGCATCATCGAAGGCGGCATTGCCACGAATATTGTGCCGAATCTTGTGACCGTCAAAGGCGAAGCCCGCAGCCATGACGAGGATAAACTGAAACAGGTGACAGAGCGGATAGTGTCTTCTTTCAAATCGGTTATCGCGGATTATCCTTCGCCTTCAGACGGGCTTCCCCGTTTGGATATGCTGGTGGAAAAAGATTTCACCCGTACACACATTCCCGATGACCATCTGCTTGTAAGGCTGGCGCAGCAGGCTGCCGTCCGGCTGGGACGGAAAATGGTCGCCAAGACTACCGGCGGCGGCGCGGATGCCAATGTGTTTTTTCAAAAAGGCATTATGACCGGCGTTCTCGGCACGGGAATGCGGGACATGCACACGGTGAGGGAATTTGTGCATCTTGACGATATGGTGCGGACAACCGAACTGCTGCTG
>DZCT01000323.1 GCA_022736535.1 Desulfatirhabdium butyrativorans
CGGGGTTCGCAGGCTCACCCCGACCTACATTTCGGTGATGACGCGGAGCGTGGGAACGAGAAAGATTTTCCGTAGGGGTAAGCCCCTGTGCTTACCCTATATGCTTACCCCTATATGCTTACCCTTCGCCGCGAGAAGGGCAACCACAGGGGGTTGCCCCTACAAGGTCCTTGGCGTGCTTTGCGAGAGATTTTTTATTTTCCCTTATATTCAGGACGTTTCCGACCTACCGTGGAAAGCCCTTCCAGCGCGTCTTCGGTGGAGAAGATTGCCTCAAGCCGTCCGAGTTCGATTTCAACTGCTTCGGGAATGGATTTCCCGACCTGCTGGTCAATGATTTCATTCGCAAATTTCAGCGCAAGCGGGGCTTTGAATCCGACCGTTTTCAGCGTTTTGGCGCCGAGGTCCGCGGGTACGCCTTCCGGGGCTTTGCCGGAGAGCAGTTTCTCCACATTTGCTTTGCTGCACATCTGCGCGAAGACTTTGAATTTTTCAGGAATTTCCCGTTTACGATACTTGTCAGTCTTTCCGCTGGCAGCCAGCGATTTGATGGCAGTTTCCACCTCAGCCGGTTCGACAAGTTTTGTCACAATGCCGAGTTCATACGCGTCTTTCGCGCTGAGAGTCATGCCGGTAAAGGTATAGTATTTCGCCAGTTCGGGACCCGCATGACGGGCAAAACGAAGCATTCCGCCGAGTCCGGGATAGATGCCGATGCCGGTTTCAGGAAAGCCCATGGAGCCGGCGGGCGTTGCCACAATCGCCTGACACGAGAGCGCGAGTTCGCTTCCGCCCCCGAGTGAAAGTCCGTCTAACAGCGCAATGGTCAGTTTGGGAGAATTTTCAATGCGGAGCAGCAGTTCATGCCCTTTGCGGGTGAATGCAACCGTAGCGGGAACTTTGTTCGCCTTGATGTTCTGAACAAAATAGCGAATATCCGCGCCCGCGACAAATGCCTTGCCCGCACCCTGAAATACAATCGCCTTGACCGCCGGATTTTTCTCAGCTTCGGAGAATTGCTCATCCATCTGCTTGAACACATCTTCATTCAGGGCGTTCATGGCTTCGGGACGATTCAGCGTTATCCATGCAATGCCGTCTTTTACTTCAAGGTCAACGACTTTAAAGACAAAGGGTGTGCCTTTTTCTTTTTGTCTCGCAATGACCTGAGGCATTTTAAAGTCCGGATATTTTACCGTAATGGCTTTGACAAGATCATAAGTTCTGCCCACGCCGATCTTGTTCATGATTTCAAATGGTCCCATTGCCCAGCGCAGACCGATTTTTGCGCCTCTGTCCGTATCTTCTATGCTTGCCACGCCTTCGTCCACCAGCGCGCCGCAGATACCGAGACAAATTCCGTACATCCGGTCAATCACCGGCTGAAATTTTGACTCATCAGGCCTGCCTTCAAGATTCCAGTTCTCTTTTTTCTCCACCTGCGCTTTGAGTCTTGCACAGGGCTGATAAAGGGGCCCCAGCTCGTTTCCGAGGGTTGTGGCAGCGTGCAGAGAAATGGGAACGCCGGTGACATTCATCAGTTCAAAAGGCCCCATGCCGATTTTCAAGCCCTGCTTTGAAGCGGCTTCAATGGTCGGGATGTCGGCAACGCCTTCTTCGAGAAGACGGGCGGCTTCATTGACAAAGGGAACAAAAAAACGGTTCACAGCAAAGCCCGGCGCGTCTTTTACGAGAATGGAAGTTTTACCGTGAAGCTTTGCAAAAAGCATTGATTTTTCAATGGTATCCTTGCTTGTTTTCTCATGGGGAATGACTTCAAGCAGACGGTTTTTTGCCGGATGATAGAAATAGTGAAGCCCGATGAAACGGTCTTTGCGGGAAACCTGTTCCGCAAATTCCTTTACATAGAAGCTTGAGGTGTTGGTGGCAAGAATTGTTTTTTCCGAGCAAATCTTATCGAGCTTTTTGAAGAGATCGCTTTTGACCTGCTTGTCTTCAAAAACCGCCTCGACAATAAGGTCGGCGTCGGCTACGGCAGTCATGTCGGTAGTTCCGCTGATGCGGGAAAGCATCTGATCCACCTGATCCTGCGTAAAAAGTTTGCGTTCCACGCCCTGCTGAAGCGTTTTTTTTATGTTGGCGAGTCCGCGGTCAACAAACTCCTGTTTCATATCAATCATGACAACATTGAGACCTTCCTGAACGATCTTCTGTGCAATACCGCTTCCCATGTTGCCGGCGCCGACAACGCCGATTTTACTGATTTTTGACATTTAACCTCCTAATTTTATTGATAATTAAGAATTGAACACTTCCTATTTCTCAATTCTCAATTCTCAATTCTCAATTATAAGTTTTACGCCATAAGTTTCTGCGCTAATTGTGCTGCCTGTTTCATCAGCTCTTCCCGCGCCGCAACTTCGCCCGCATCTCTCAGACCGCAGCCCCGGATGAGATGATTGTCTTTAAAACTGTACCACTTGAAGAAGAAATCATATCTCGGAAAAACATCTGCGAAAAGATTTGAATCCGGCTGCGCCTGCGTCTGAACAATGACTAATTTTTTCCCCGGAGCAAGACGGCTGGCGTTGGGATTGGTGAGATAATCCGGATTCAGATAGGAATAGGTGCGGTCAATAAATCCCTTCATCTGACTTGAAACCTCGCCGAAATAAACCGGCGTTGCCATCAGCAGAATGTCGGCGTCCCGAACCGCATCCAATACTTGAGTCAGATCGTCTTTCAGCACGCATTTGTCCAGCTTGGTCTTGCAGGTCATACATGCCTGACAGCCTTTGTAGGTCAGTTTGTTTAAGGAAAAAGTCGTGATTTCCGCGCCGGATTTTGCGGCGGTGTCGCAGAAATGTTTGGCAAGGGTCGTACTGTTTCCTTTGGCTCTGGGGCTTCCCAGTACACAGACAATTTTCTTCACTTTCTCATTCCTCCTGTGTGATTAAAATATAGTAAAAAGTAATTCGTAAAACATAAGAAACAGATGAACGTAATTCATTTAATAAACAAACTGATTTTTTTATCCTGTCGTCGAACCGGGACCGAATAACGCAACATTTCTTTTTACAAAGTGTACAGGGTGATTGTCAAGTTCTATTTAACAGACTTGATCGAAAATAAGCATCAATTTCTCGCAAAGAACGCAAAGAGCGCAAAGAAAAGAGACCCTTCGCTCCGCTCAGGGTGACAGGAGAGTTTGCTCCTGCCTTTATTTCTTTGCGGACTCTGCGTTCTTTGCGAGAAATTTTTATTTCCGATAAGGCCTAATAACTCAGCGTATCTGAATCAGAACTTTCAAGGCTCAGATACGCTGTTCATCAATAGGAAGAAGCAGAGAATGTGAAAAAAAGATTCCGATTTTTTTTAAAAACCTTATGAGTTACATACTTGATCTCGTTCCAACGCTCCGCGTGGGAACGTCCGGAGTGCAAAACCGATCTTGTAAAATGGGTATTTTTTGCAAAAATGCAATTTTTGCACTCCGGAACGGGGACGCGGAGCATCCTGGCTGCATTCCCACGCGGAGCGTGGGAACGAGAACTTCACCTTACTTATTTTTCCATTCGGCTCTGCGTTTTTCCTCAAAGCTTTTGATGCCTTCCAATGTATCCTGAGTTTTCATCAATGTATTCAGGAAATAATCGCTGACCACTTCAACCGCTTTGGTGAAAGACATGCCGATGTGGCGTCTGACCGCTCGTTTGTTCATGCGGATAATCAGAGGGCTGTTCACCTGAATTTCTTTGACCATCTTTTCAACCGCTTCTTCAAACTTTTCCTGCTCAACCGTATGCGCGACAAATCCCATCGCCTTTGCTTCTTCAGCGGAATATCGTCTGCCGGTGGTGCAGATTTCAATGGCTTTGGCGGGTCCTACCAGTTCCGGCAGGCGCACAGCCGCATAAGGCGGGAAGAATCCGAGTTTGATTTCCGGCTGACCGAAAGCCGCTTTCTCGGACGCGATCACAATGTCGCACGCGATGGCGACTTCCATGCCGCCGCCGAGACATGCGCCGTGTACCGCGGCAATGACCGGCACATCCAATTTGTTTATCGTCTCAAAAATGCGGTTGAATGTGGAAACCATCTGACCCACCATTTCAGGCTTGTGATCCGACACTTCCACGCCCGCGCACCAGCTCGCCCCTTCTCCTGAAATCACAACGCATTTGAGCGAATCATCCGCGGCAAGTTTTTCTAATTCGCCGATCAGTTCGTTCATCATTTCAATATTCAGGACATTGTGTTTGGGGCGGTCAAAGACAATACGGGCAACGCCGTCGCTTTTTTGAATCTTGAGGTTTTTGAGTTCAGACATCCTGTTCTCCTTTGGGGGGTGTGGGTTTTCCGATTTTCAAAGGTGGGCATTTCATGCCCACCCTACATTGATTCGGTTGATACGATTTTCCGTAGGGTGGGTATTAAATGCCTGCCGTAATACGGTTTTTGTAGGGTGGGCATTTCATGCCCACCTTTATATCATTGATTACGCCTTCTGAAAAACGTAATTCAACTGACTGTTCGGCAGCGTGTTGGCAACGGTTTTCATTTCCATGCCCACTTTGATTTCAGATTCCGGAACATCGGAAGCGATTCTGCCGAAAACCTTGTATGTGCCGTAATCCAGCAGTGCGATGCTGTAAGGCAAATCTTTGTCAAAGCCCACCGGCGCATATTCCAGCTTGCTGTAACTCACTAATTTTCCTTTGCCGGAAACTTCAAACCACTCCATATTGCTGGACAGGCATTTGTAGCAGTCTGCCCGGGGCGGAAAGAAAACCATGCCGCATCCTTTGCAGCGCGTTCCCATGACCTTCCCCTGTTCCAGACTGCTGATAAAATCATTCACTTTTGTGGTGGCGGTGAAGCTTACGGTGCCGAATTTATTAAAACGCAAATCTGCATCTTTCTTGCCCATTTTTCCTACCTCCCTAAAATCGTAACATTTCCGTAAAGTCCGACGCCGCCGATATTGTGAATCAGCCCGAATTCGGGATTTTTGACCTGAATGGCGCCGGCTTCGCCCCGGAGTTGCAGCACAACGGTTCTGACCTGAGAGCCGCCGGTCGCGCCGATGGGATGTCCTTTGGAGAGCAGTCCGCCGTCAACATTCACGGGAATGCTGCCGTCTTTGTAGGTCTCTTTGCTCCGAATCAGGTCTTTGCCTTCGCCCGGCTTTGCAAATCCCAGGTTTTCATAAGCCATCATTTCCGCGATGGTGAAACAGTCGTGAACCTCTGCCACGTCAATGTCTTTGGGACCGATGCCTGCCATCTTGTAAGCCTGCTCTCCTGCCTGCTGTGCAACCGTCAGTCCGGTAAACAGGTCTCTTCCTGCCAGATTCACCGCGGTGCTTGCCGCGCCCAAGCCCTTAATCCAGACCGGCTTTTTGGAGAAAATTTTTGCTTTTTCCTCATTGGCAACGATAATGCAGGAACTGCCGTCAGCATTCGCGCAGCAGTCACCGGTACGCAAGGGGCTGGCAACCGGCGCCGCCATCCGGTCTTCGGGATTGGAGAACATTTCCAGCGTGACGCCTTTGCGATACGCGGCTTTTTCATTCAGTTCGCCATAAGTGCCTGCTTTCACACGGATAAGAGCGAGGTCTTCGGGCGTAGTGCCGTATTTTGCCATGTGAGCGCGGGCATACATCGCGTAATAAGCGGGCATCATAGTACCGAAGGGGCTTTCCCACTGAATATCCGCGCCGCGTCCCATGCGCTCCTGCGATTCGGCGGAAGAAATTTCCGACATTTTCTGAAAACCGATAACCGCCACCACATCATGAAGCCCGGAGGATACCAGCGAATAAGCCAATCTCAGTCCCATGCTGCTGGAAGAACACAGGGTTTCCACGTAAAACGTGGGCTGCGGATTCAGTCCGAGATATTCTGCAAAAACGCCTGCGGGTGAACGCTGTTTATCGTATTCCGGCGCGGAACAGAT
>DZCT01000324.1 GCA_022736535.1 Desulfatirhabdium butyrativorans
CCCTTTCCCTTGCAACGGATTGAAACTGTTGATGAACCCCGTGACCGGGAAAAAGCCAGTCAGTTGACGCTGTTCGACGAGCAGGCATTTCATCAAAAAGCCCACCCGGACGGCTGGCGCAACCGTCTTATCTGGGGTGACAACAAGTTAGTCATGGCTTCCCTTCTGCAAGAGTTCAGAGGCAAAATTGATCTGATTTACATTGATCCGCCTTTTGATGTGGGCGCAGATTTTACCATGCAGGTGCAGCTCGGAGAGGAAAAAGACACGCTTCAGAAAGAACAGTCTATTTTGGAGGCGGTGGCGTATCGGGATACCTGGGGCAGAGGCACGGATTCCTACTTACACATGATGTATGAACGGCTGACGCTCATGCGGGAATTGCTCAGTGAGCGGGGGAGTATTTATGTGCATTGTGATTGGAGGGTAAATGCACTTTTGCGATCAGTCCTTGACGACGTTTTTTCAAACAATTTGTTTTTAAATGAGATTATCTGGACTTATTTTGCTTTTAAACGTAAAACAGCACGAAAGTTCCCGCAAAAACACGACACAATTGTCTCCTATCGTAAAAATTCTGAAACATTTATTTGGAATACACAATATAGACCACACAAGCCAGACTATTTGAAAAGATGGAAAAAAGATGAACAAGGACGTTATTACAGGGATGATGTTAATCCAACAAAAGGTGGAACTCGTGTTATTTATCTAGATGAGATCGAAGGAGATATTGTTGATTCAGTATGGGACGATATTCCCCCGGTTAATCCGGTAGCCACTGAAAGAACAGACTATCAAACCCAAAAACCCGAAGCCCTTTTAGAGCGCATCATCAAAGCCTCGTCCAACGAAGGCGACTTGGTAGCTGATTTTTTCTGCGGCTCCGGAACCACGCTGGCAGTGGCGGAAAAATCAGGTCGGCGCTGGATCGGTGCAGATTTGGGGCGTTATGCGATTCACACAACGCGCAAGCGGCTGATTCAGGTGCAGCGGGAACTCCACGCAAAAACACAGCCCTACCGCTCCTTTGATGTCTATAATCTGGGAAGATATGAACGGCAATGGTGGCAGCTTGACCGCCTGAAAGGCGCGGACGCGGAACACCGCCGCATTGTCCTGCAATTCTACAAAGCCGCAGTGCTGGAACGTCCGCCCCATCCCATGCTTCACGGCAAAAAAGGAAATGCTTACGTCCATGTCAACCCGATTGACAGCATCTTTACTTTTGAGGGACTGCGGGCGCTTTCCGATGCGGCACGCGCGCTGGGCGCGCGGGAACTGCATTGCCTGTCCTGGGAATTTGAAATGGAACTGGCGCTTAAAAAACAAGCAGTTGAAACAGAAAGCGGACTGACCGTCCGCCTCAAATATATTCCCCGTGAAATCATGGAACCCAACCGGACACAGGTACAGTTTTTTGAAGCCGGGGCATTGGAAGCCCGCGTGCTTTTCCGTGAGGGCAAAGCAGACGTGGAACTGATACGCTTCACCCCTTCGCTTGCCGAGGCACCGGAAAAAGAAGTGGCAGCCCTGCGGGAGCGGGCATTGACTTCCCCTTTTGACTTCATTGATTTCTGGGCAGCAGACTTTGACTATGCCGGGGATAAGCCCTTTGAACATCACTGGCAGGATTTCCGCACACGCAAAGACCGGTCCCTGAAAACCCGTAGCGATCTCGGCTGGCAGTACGACAGCCCCGGCTCACATCAGATTGCCGTCAAAGTGATAGATGTCTTCGGCGTGGATACGACCATCGTTTTAGATGCGGAGGTCTGATTTTAAAAAAATGTCTGAACTGTGATTTGTCTGATTGATATGATTGCTCTGATTATTTTCAGTCAGATGAATCAGACGAATCAGACAAATCAGAGTTCAAGACCGTTTGAACATTGTCTGAACTGTGATTTGTCTGATTGATATGATTGCTCTGATTATTTTCAGTCAGATGAATCACAGTTTCAGACAGTCGTAGGTTAGGCATTCCATGCCCGCTGCCCCGGAAAATCGCAACGGATGCGTGCTGAAAATATATCTCACTGAAAAGGTTCAAAACCAGCCATGTCCTTTGAATTTACTCAAAGAAATGCCTCGGCGCTGGAGCCGCTCTTTAAAGCTTGGGAAGAACCCGTTCTCCACCGGCTGCCCAACTCTGAAAGAGGCAAACCTGCGGTCATTGCCCCGGGACGGCGTCCCAGCAAAATTCCGCCGGTGCGGGCGATCCGCGCCGAAGTGGACGGTTGGCGGCGCGGGGGCTGTGCCGGCATCAGCGACACCTCCCGGTTCCTGCTTCAGCACTGGTTTGAGGCAGAGCATCCGATAAGCGGACCCGAAGGAGAGCAGATTCTTTTCCGCTATCACTGGGCGCAGCGGGAAGCCATTGAAACTTTTATCTATCTCTACGAACTGCGCCGGGTGAGAAACCTTTCCGAACTGCTCTTTGAATTTGGAAACGAGGAATTGGCTGATCTCGCGCTGGGCATTCCGCCGGAACAGGACCGCTGGGGCAGATACTGCGCCAAAATCGCCACCGGCGCGGGCAAAACCAAAATCATGACGCTGGCAATTGTCTGGAGTTATTTCCACAGCATCTATGAGCCGAATTCTGATCTGGCAAGACATTTTGTGCTGATCGCGCCCAACCTGACCGTTTATGAACGCCTCAAAGACGATTTTGAAAACTGCGCGGTCTTTTACAAAGACCCGCTGATCCCCGAAGAATGGAAAAACGATTTTCAGATGCAGGTCGTCCTGCAAGATGAGCCGGGGGGCGCGACTTCTCACGGCGCGGTATATCTGACCAATATTCACCGCCTTTACGGGACCGGCGCCGGTCCGCAGGCTGAAAAAAACGAATCATCTCCCCTCTTCGGTCCCCCGGTCTCCCGCAGCCGTGCAACGGACAGCAGCCTGAGCCTGCGGGAGCGCGTCACTGCCCACCCGCGCCTGATGGTGCTGAATGACGAAGCCCATCACCTCCATGATCCGGAACTGGCATGGAACCGGGCAGTTGATGCCCTGCACGAAGAAAGCCTGAATCGCGGGGGGCAGGGACTTTCCCTGCAATTGGATTTCACTGCCACCCCCAAGCACAACGACGGAACGGTCTTCCGTCATATTGTCTGCGATTTTCCCCTGGGCGAGGCAGTGGACGCGGGCATCGTCAAAGTGCCGGTTCTGGGCGAATCGGATGAGCTGATCCCGGGCCGCGACAAAAAAAGTCCCGCGCATCAGCGATATGCCATGCACCTGCAACTGGGGTATCAGCGCTATGTCAGAACCCATGAAGAACTCGGCAAAGTCTGCAAGCCCATTCTCTTTGTGATGACCGAAGATGCGAGCGCAGCAAATGAAATAACGGATTACCTTGACAGCGACGCGTTTCCCCTGCTCAAAGGCTGTGTGCTGAATATTCACACCCGGCTGAAAGGGAAGATCAGAAATATCAGACGCGGGGGGCGCGAGATCAAAGAATTTGTCGAAAACGACGCTGCCATGAAACCGGATGATTTGCGGGAACTGCGCGAGATGTCCCGCGAATTGGACAGCCCGGACAGTAAATTCCGCTGTGTGGTTTCCGTGATGATGCTGCGCGAAGGCTGGGATGTGCGGAATGTGACGACCATTGTGCCGCTGCGTCCCTATTCCGCCAAATCGGGCATTCTGCCGGAACAGACCCTGGGGCGCGGTCTGCGGCGCATGTTTCCCTCGGGTGAAATTCCGGAGCTGGTGACGGTCATTGAGCATCCCGCGTTCCGCAAACTGTACGAGGACGAGCTTGCGCAGGAAGGAGTGGACATTGCAGTGCTGCCCCTGCGCGAAGCTTTCAAACAGACGGTTACAATCTTTGCCGATCACAGAAACAAAGCTGTTGAGGATTTGGAAATCGAAATTCCCCTGATTTCCGATGCTGTTGAAAGCAGCGCTGAACTGAAAGGACTGAGCTTTGAGGAAGTATGCGGCTATTTTCGGGCAAGATTCAAGCCCCTGCCTCTGGGCAAAAAGAAAAAGGGGGCAGTGGAATATCGGGAACGGCATCTCTTTACCGATGAGGTGGTGGCGCAGATGAAACTTGATGCGGGGCTTCTGACCAAAGCCTGGTCCGCGCCGGCTTATTTTACTCAGATGCTGGGAAGTGTCTGCCGTATCACCCATCCGCATCAGTCGCTGGCGCCGCTGGTGGAGCGATTTATTGCCGAGGTCCTTTTCGGACAGACTATAGACCTGTACGCGGGAGAAGCGGATCACCGGATGCGGGATCAGGATGTGGCAGAACATATCCGCGCTGTGTTTACGCCGCTGATTCTGGAAAAGACGGTTCACGAAAAAAAACGCACGCGCATCAGCCGGGGGCAGAAGATTTCAGAATGGAAAGCTTATCAGGCTGCCAGCAATGACAGAAGGCCCGCGCTTCCGGCAGAGCGGACGCTGTTCAATCTGGTTCCCTGCGAGAATGAATTTGAGCAGGCATTCAGCGATTTTCTGGACATTGCACAGGATGCCGCCGCGTTTGCCAAAAATGCGGGTCCCCAGAAACTGATGCTTGACTACCTGAAGCCGGACGGTCACCGCGCGCTGTACATCCCTGATTTCATTGTCCGGTCTCAGAACCGCGTCATGTATCTGGCGGAGCTGAAAGGGCGTCAGGACAATCTCGTGCCTTACAAAGCTGCCGCGGCTGCGGAATGGTGCCGCGCCGCGTCAACCCCAAAATTCCGATGGCAGTATCTGTATGTGCCTTATCATCTTTTTCAGCAGAGCGCCGCCGCGACGATTGAAGAACTGGCGCGAGCCTGCGAGCCTTCCCTGAAAACACTGCTTGAAGAGGTGAAAACCCGGCAGTTGTCTCTGCCGCTGGAACAAGCCGCCGCGCGGTCTTATGAAGAAGACTGCTTCCGTGATGCGCTGGCGCAGGCAGGAATTGATCGGGCGCCGGCGGAAACAGAAAGCCTGATGCGTCAGGCAGTGCTGCTGCTGGATCACGCGGTGCGCTCGCGGCAGCCCGGTCTTGCCCATGCTTTTCAGCCTCTGCTGCGCCCGCTGGACGAATACGCATTGCGGATATTGGAAAAATATCTCAAGCCCCGTCTGCCTGCCGGGACCGGGCAGCGTTATGATTTTTTCAACCCGGACCTGAGCGGCTTATCAAATCGGGATCAGACGCTGTTGGAAAAAAATCAGCGTTATCTGCACAACAATCTTGAATACGGGCGTTCCATTCAGCGTCTCGGCACGCTGCTGTTCTGTTTGGATTACGCGCAGAAAAACAGACGGGACGCTGGCGGCATCTGGCAGGCGGTTGCGGATATTTTTTCCGCGCCGCAGTTTGCGGGTCTTTACCGTTGCCTGAACGCCATCAACGAATTTCGCAATACCCGGGTCGCGCATGTGGAGCAGCCCCTGACCGATGCGGCGGAAGCCCGGGGCATGATGCACCGATGGCTGTTCTGTCTGAATAACATGGTACAGGCAGCAGCCTGATTCAAGATTTGACAAGTTTTCAGCAGTTGTCAAATCTCATACCGATTCGCTTTCAGCATTGATATTTTTCCGTTTCTCTTTGCGACCGTTGCGAGAAATAATAAAAGGTTTCTCGCATCTGTTCTCATACCGAATCTCTTTTGACTTTATATGATGTTTTTTCCGGAGGGGTTCCCCGCAGAGATCACAGAGTTTTAAGAGACCGCAGAGATCACAGAGTTTTTTTTAAACTCTCTGTGTTCTCCGTGGGCTTTTCTTCTCTGTGAAACGTGAGTTCGACATAAAAATTTGATTTGTAAAATCAGACAGTTTTCATCCCCCCTTTTGTAAAGGGGGGCAGGGGGGATTTTTCTGCAACCTGCTGAAATCCCCCTTAATCCCCCTTTACAAAAGGGGGAAACCCGATGCTTATGTCGAACTCACGT
>DZCT01000325.1 GCA_022736535.1 Desulfatirhabdium butyrativorans
GTAGGGGTAAGCCCCCGTGCTTACCCCCTGTTTACTACGGGGGGTTGCCCCCAATGCCGTTAAGTTAAGGGACGATCCGGAGTGCTAAAATAAAATTTTAGCAATGTTGCTGAAATTTCAGCACCGTGCTAAAATTCGCTTCGCTCCGCTTTTATAAGATGACGCACTCCGGAAGGCTTAACTTAATGGCATTGGGGGGTTTCTGCACCGCTACCCAAAATGCTTCAGCGCCGTTCGTCGCTGTAATATCCGAGATAAGCGGCGAGCCGGACAGTGCCTTAAACATAATCAAACCTGAGTTCTTCGGGCCATTCTCTTTCGTGACCGTCCGCAGGCGTTTTTCTGCACGCGTCAATGACTGCCCGGTTCTCCCGGAAAATAATGTCTCGTCCCGGGTCTGCATTGTTGAACAGTTTCCACAATATCAGCGAATTGTCCGCGAGATTGATTTCTTTGTCAAACAGCAGGAAGATATTGAAGTCATAAAGCGCCGGCATATTCAGCAGCCAATCGGCAAAATATTTTCCGCCTCTCTCCGGCGTTTTCTCCACGGAGACAGCGAGAATGCGGTTTCTGCCTTCTGATTCGGGAAATAAATATCTGGAATCGTAGAGGTAAGGGGTGAGAGGTGAGAGGTGAGAGGTTGTTTGTTCCCTTGCAACCTGTAACCTGTAACCTGCCCCTCTCCCCGGCTCATTCTTGAATCTCTCCGTGAGATCAATGCCGATTTTATTCCCGAAATTGGGAAAAGGCGAGGCATGATCCAACACATCCAAAACGCCTTTTGTGAGCGTGATGTCTGTTTGCATGTCAAGCCTTGTCAGCAGGGCGTTTATCACCTGTTCGGGCTGTTGCGGATTGATGTTTTTGTCAACCACGACAATTGCCTTGCAGAAACTCATCTGCCCCTGTCCCCAGAGACCGCTCATGATTTTCTGCGCATGTCCGGGAAATTCTTTTTCGATTGACACAATGACGATGTTGTGAAAAACGCCTTCCCAGGGAAACCAGTAGTCTCTGATTTCAGGCATAACGGTCTGAAGCATGGGGAGAAAAATGCGCTCGGTGGCTTTTGCCAAATAGCAGTCTTCCATGGGCGGCGGTCCCACCAGCGTGGCGTTGTAAACCGGGTTTTTCCGATGCGTTATTGCCGTAACGTGGAAAACCGGATAATCATCCGCCAGTGAGTAATATCCGGTGTGATCTCCGAAAGGACCTTCCCGGCGCAGTTCATGCGGATCAACATAACCCTCCAGCACAAATTCAGCTTCCGCAGGCACTTCCATATCCGCCGCGAGACATTCCCGCGTGATACATTTTGCCATTACAACCGGCTTGTTGCGGATGAAACCCGCGAGCAGCATTTCATCAATGCCTCGGGGCATGGGCGCGGTCGCGACGTAAATCGTCGCCGGATCCGCGCCTATCGCAACCGCAACCGGCATCCGCTTTCCGGCCTGACGGTATTCGTTAAAATAATGAGACCCGTCTTTGTGAATATGCCAGTGCATTCCGGTGGTGTTTCTGTCAAAAATTTGCAGCCGGTACATGCCGACATTGCGCTTTCCCGTAAGCAGGCTTTTGCTAAAGACCATCGGCAGCGTGATGAATTTACCCGCATCTTTGGGCCAGCATTGCAGCACCGGAATTTTTGAGAGATCAACCGCATCGCCGGTATGCACAATCTCCTGACACGGCGGCGTTTTTCCTCTGAAAGACCGGGGCGGAAATTTTGCAAGACTCGCGGCAAGCGACAGCGTGTTCAAGGCTTCTTTGAGATTTTTCGGGGGATGGAAATCAATATATTTCCGTATATTTTCTCCCAACTGATCCAGATGCTCCACACCCAGCGCCATGCAGATTCGCAGGGGACTTCCGAAAATATTCGTGACCACCGGAAACGCGTAATCCTGCACGTTTTGAAAGAACAGGGCTTTGCCGCCGTTCGGGCGTTTGGATTCCCTGTCCGTGATTTTGCTGATCTCAAGACGCGGGGAAACCGGATGCCTGATATATTCAATCTCGCCGGCTCTGTCGAGCGCAGCGAGAAATTCTCTTAAATTTTGATAGGATGTCATATTTGTTTTTTTTATTTTGCCACGAATGGACACGAATGGACACGAATGTTTACACAAATTTAACACGAATTTAATAATAAAAAAATTCGTGTTCTTTTTATTCGTGAGCAATTTGTGTACATTCGTGGCTAAAAAAGTTCATCAGACAACACGCCGATAAACAGTATCACTGAAATCAGGCTGTTGACGTGAAAAAACGCGATATTGATATGGCTCAGATCCTCCGGCTTGACGAGTGAATGTTCAAAGACAAACAAGCCGCCGATGACAAAAACCGCGGTCAGATAAATCATGCCCATGTCAAAGACAAAAAAGATGGACAAAAAAAACGCAAACGACAGCAGATGCACGATTTTGGCGATCAGAAGGGCATGTCTCACGCCGAATTTCGCCGGCAGGGAAAACAGTCCTTCGTTCCGGTCAAAATCTGTGTCCTGACAGGCATAGAGAATGTCAAAGCCTGTGATATAGGTCATCAGCGCAAAGGAAAGCAGAAAGGTCTGCCATGAAAAATCTTTGGCGATTGCTATCCACGCGCCCGCGGGCGCAAGGCTGATGGCAAATCCGAGATAAAGATGCGCCAGCCACGTAAACCGCTTGGTGTAGGAATAGGAGAAAAGCACGGCAAGCACCGGAAACGACATATAAAAACAAAGTTTGCCGAGCATTGCCGAGGCAAAGACAAACAGACTCGCGGAAATCAGCACAAAGCCTGCCGCCGCGTTTAACGAGAGCTTGCCTGTCGGGATTTCCCGATTTGCCGTGCGGGGATTTTTGGCGTCTATTTTGGCATCGGCAATGCGGTTGAAGCCCATCGCGGCAGACCTCGCACCCACCATTGCAAGCAGAATCCAGAAAATATCCGTAAGTTTTATCGGATAATTGCGCTGAACCAGCACCACCGCGGACAGCGCAAAGGGAAGCGCAAAAATCGTATGGCTGAATTTCACCATTTTGCCGTAAGTCAAAATTCGTTCAATCATGATGTACCTGTAATTCAAGGGGTAGGAGGGATTCAGAGCGGAAATGTAGGTCGGGGTGAGCCTGCGAACCCCGACATCATCCGGCAGGTGTCGGGGTTCGCAGGCTCACCCCGACCTACGAAATTGTTAACTTAACGGCATTCAGACCGAAAAAAAGCAAGAAGCTTAATGATTTTTCATTAATTTCATGTTATTAAGCATATCTTTGCCATTTTTTTTCGTTCATCAACAGCGTCTATCAGTTCGTCGTGAGCGCGAAGATCACTTTCTTCAGAGTAAAACAATGTAATATGAACCCCTTCTGATTTAGCGATTTCTATCGCGGGCAAAAAATCGCTGTCTCCGGTTAAAAGAGCAGCGTGAGTAATAATATGTTTCGTACTGTGCATTACCAAGTCTGTTGCTAAATGGACATCAACTCTCTTTTGTTCAAATATAGGCTTGCCCCCCTCTTTGTCAAAACCTCTGAATTCTAATTTTCCTAACCGTACTGTAAAATCATTAAGACGATTTAACTTTCTGAAAAATTTCTGTTTTGAGGAGAATTTGGATTGTTCATCCTGAGTGGGAGGTGATGATTGATACGGTAAACAGTGATAATAATAGCAACGAAGAAGGGGCTTTCCCATCGCCATAAATTCAGTTAATTTATTATAATCAATAGGTATATTACCAAAATATGAAGTAATTTTCTCAAGACCGCCGCCGTCAATAAACAGCGCTATCCGTTCTTTCATATCTGTCTCTCCAAAAAAAAGGGGGGTACTTTACGGCACCCCCCTTTTTTTTAAATCTTTTTTGGACTGCAATCCTGTAATAACAGCAACTATTTTTAATACCTGAATTTCTGTTATCATGAACTACAGTGATTATTTTAATCTTAAAAATAAAACATAAAATTAATATTGTCAAGTGTATTTTTCTCAGCAATTCTCATTTTGACGTAAAACGGGTTTCAAACCCGTTCTACGTTCCCGCGCAGAGCGTGGGAACGAGGAAAAATTATCCACGAATGAACACGAATTATTAACCCACGAATGACACGAAAAAAAGCAAAATTCACGAAATTTTTTTCGTTAAATTTCGTGTTTATTCGTGGTAAACATTCGTGTGCATTCGTGGCTAAAAATTATCCACGAATAGACACGGATTATCTCACGAATAACACACGAATTTATTTCTTCTATTTAAATGGATTAACAATCCTTGTTTTTTCCATAACAAAATCATCCTGCATATCCTCAGAATAGAGAATATCACAACCCTCAAGTAAAGCACCTGCTAAAATAAGGCTGTCCCAGAAAGAAAAAAGATGATCTCTGCGTATTTCCGACGCTTTAAGAAGAATTTCTCTATTAATTTTAATGACGTTGTATTTATTATAAAAAGATTCGATCAGATTCCTTATTTTTTCTTCGGGAAAACGCGGCTTTTTTATTAAATTTACACAAACTTCATTTATCACCTGCGTACTTATTGTAATATCTTTGTCTCTCAAAAGAGATTTGGCAATAAGTGATTTATGAGGTGTTTCTATAAACGCATACAGCCAGATATTTGAATCAATAAAACAAAGTTTATTGCTCTGTTCAAGTTCTGTCATAGACTTCTTCTCTTTTATACGGTTTGAAATCAGCCAGCTTCAAAGGCGATTCCAACAGTTCTTCGATTATATCGCTTTCGGGCGATGTCTCTATTTCATGTTCCGTTAAGAGAATAACTTTCACGTTATCTTTCAGCCTGTCCCTGAATTTTTCAGGAATTTCAATAAGCCCGTCTTTTATTCTCGCTCTGAATTCAATTGCATACATTTTTTTACCTTTAAATAAATCAGCCACGAATGAACACGAATAAACACGAATGCAGACCGAAACGTAAAACGGCCCGGCTAAAATCAGACAAACCCGTTCTACGTTCCCACGCAGAGCGTGGGAACGAGGAAAATCCATTAAAATTCGTGTTCATTCGTGTCATTCGTGGCTCAAAAAAGCATCACAAACTCAAAAACCCCAGAATATAAACCGCATCCACAATGCCGATCTTGCCGTCGGCGTTCACGTCCGCATCCAAACAAAGACTTCCGGCTTTTTGGTTCGTCACAACTTTCAATGCCGCCACCAGATCCGCCAAGGTCACAATGCCGTCGCCGTTCACATCGCCGGGCTGACCGCATCTCGGTATGATAATCACTGCCTGTTTTACCGTCACGTTGAACGCATCGCTTGTGGTCAAGCCTGCGGAATCGGCAAGAACCGAGATTGTCGCCTGACCGTGCTGTTTATACTGAAATTTCAGGATCAGCACATTTTCGTCAACCGTGACGGTCACAAGCTCGGGATTTGTATTGTATTGCAATTCTTTGACAATATCGGCGCTGTCATTGTCCGGGTCTGTGAACACGCCGCTCAGGTCTATCACCATGTCCGAAGCGTTTTCATCCGCAACAATGTCCGCAATGGCTTTTGCAACAACCGGCGGATCATCGGCTTTTTCAACTGTCACCGTGCCGTAATTCACCGCAGAACTGAAAGCCGTTCTGCCGCCGTTTTCGGAGGCGTCTGCGCTTGCGCCAGCCGCGCCTTCGCTTCTGTCCCATGCCCGGAAAGTGATTGTGGCTTTGCCGTCAAACCCCGGATTCGGCACAAAGCGGATCCGGTGTTCGCTGTCAAGGAGACGGGCGTTTGTTCCCAGATCAACCACTTTGCCGGTTTCCCATGTCATATCATACCACGTCAAGCCTTTATCTGTGGAATACTGCCACACGCCGTTGGTGTTATCAAGCGATGTGACCGCAACCGCTTCGACTGAAACGCCGTCCGGGTCTGTAATCGAGCCA
>DZCT01000326.1 GCA_022736535.1 Desulfatirhabdium butyrativorans
GCCCTTTGCGAGCTTTGCGAGAACTTTTTTTATCTCTCGCAAAGAACGCAGAGAACGCAAAGAATTTTTTTTATTTGACTTTTCCGCTTTGCGCCCTTTGCGAGCTTTGCGAGAACTTTTTTTATCTCTCGCAAAGAACGCAGAGAAACGCAAAGAATTTTTTTTATTTAACTTTTCCGCTTTGCGTCCTTTGCGAGCTTTGCGAGAACTTTTTTTATCTCTGGCAGAGAACGCATAGAAAACAGATAATTGACGTACTCAGACCCTGCCTGCACGGCTGACAAACTCAAAAAGCTCATCTTTTGAAACAATCACCGAAATATCATCCACATATTGACGAATATTTTCAAGTCCGCCCTCCTGCCGGTCCACGAGAATGACCGCCTTCACCACTTCCAATCCTTCGGAACGCGCCCGTTCAACAGCTTTGACCGTGGAGCCGCCGGTGGTTGCCACATCGTCAATAATGGCAACCCGCTCGCCCGGGGTCATATCGCCTTCGATCCATTTGACAATGCCGTGATCTTTCTGTATCTTCCGTATGGAAAAGGCTTTTATAGGATGGGCATTCAGTTCGGAGGCAAAAGCTGTTGCGATGGCAAGGGGATCCGCACCGAAGGTCAGTCCGCCCACCCCCGTGACATTGACATTTCTGATCGCATCGAATATAAGATGTCCGGCAAGAAACATGCCTCTGGGACTCAGCGTTGTGGGTTTGCAGTTGATGTAAAAACGGCTCATTCTGCCGGAAACCAATTTGAAAACCGGCTCGCTGCTGTATTTGAAAGATTTCTGACACAGAATTTGAATAAGTTCCTGTTTCATTTTGCCTTTTATATTTTCGGAACACGAAAGCGCAACGTCTGTTTTTTTTTATGTTTCGGTGAAAATGCGAAAAGCTTTCTTATCTTTCATGTCTTTCATCATTTTCGTGTTTTCGTGTTTTCGTGTTTCAGTTTTCGTTTTATTGTTGATTTTAAGATCATAATCAGGTAAAAAGCCTTCACTGAAATGGAAGAAGCATGTTTTATGGGAATTCAGTGAAGGCTTTGAGCAGGAAAAACTGATGACAGCACTTCCTGAACTCGAAATGTTTCATATCAATAAATTTCAGACAGGTCAATTATAAAAATAGGGGCATGCCGGCGGCGTGACCCGGCAAGAAGGTTCACCTCAGTCCCCAGCGAAGACCGGGAACGGGTAAACAGAAATAAGGGAGAAAGCGTCAATCCGTCCGGAGGTTTGCAATCGAGTTTAACAACAAAAGTCCTATTATCCGTATATTTCATGTTCATAAGCGTTATGACGCAAAAAATGCTTTGATTGACGTGAGTTTTGATATATATGAGAATGAATTTGTTTTTATCACCGGTCCCAGCGGAGCAGGAAAAACCACGCTGATGAAACTGCTGTATCTCGGAGAACCGGTGTCAGAAGGACAGATTGTCGTGGATGGTTTTAACCTGTCGAGAATTTCCCGAAAACGGATACCGATGCTGAGAAGAAAATTCGGCATTATATTTCAGGATTACAAGCTGATCCCCACCAAAAACGTCTTTGACAATATTGCGCTTGCATTGGAAGCCGCGGGAACGAAAAGCCGTTTAGTCGGAAAAAAGGTCAGAAGCGTGCTGAGAACGGTGGGCATGGAAGGCAAACTCAAATCTTTTCCCCCGGGGCTGTCCGGGGGCGAACAGCAGCGCATCGCTGTCGCAAGGGCGATTGCCGGCGATCCCCGCATCATCATTGCCGATGAACCTACCGGAAGTCTGGATGCGGAATCCGCAAAGGTGATTTTCGGGCTTCTGAAAAGTTTTCACGAGCGGGGCGGAACCGTCATCGTCGCGACCCATGACACCGAACTTATCCGCAAAACCGGCGGCCGGGTCATTCTTCTGGAACAGGGCCGTCTGCAATCCTCAACCCTTATCCCGAAGCCTGCCTGATGCTGCAATTTTTCAGAAGAGCCTTAGGTGATATTTTGGCAAACCGTTTTCTGAACACGGTGACAGTCATCACTATTGCCCTGTCCGTGCTGATAATCGGCGTGTTTGCGCTGTTTTTCATCAATGCCGACGCACTCATGGATTCATGGAAAAAAGGCATCCGCATCATGGCATATCTTGATTCGGCGACGCCGGAACAGAAAATTTCAGAGATAAAAGCTTCTGTTGAGCGAATAAAAGGGATTGAAAGCGTCCGTTTCATATCCAAAAAGGAAGCCCTTGAACAGTTGAAAAGTCAGATGACACATCAGTCCTCTCTGTTTGAAAACCTGAAGGAAAACCCGCTGCCTGATGCTTTTGAAATTCAGATGGCGGAGCTTTCCCGCAATCGGGAAGATTTTGAGGCGGCTGCAAGCCGGATTGCAGCGCTCCCCTCGGTGCAAGAAGTGGAGTACGGGCAAAAATGGCTGGAGCGATTCAGCGACATGCTGAATCTGTTCAAAGCCGCAGGATATGCGATGGGCGGGCTTTTTTTTCTGGCTGCTGTTTTTTTTGTGGCAAATACCATCCGCTTGGTGATATATTCCCGACGTGATGAAATTGAAATCATGCGTCTGGTCGGCGCGTCCGAGAGTTTTATCAAAGACCCTTTTTATATTCAGAGTCTGATACAGGGCGCCATCGGCGGAATGATCGGAACAGGCGCGCTGTTTGCGGTTTTCAGATTTGTAACGGGTGAATGGCGATTGGAAATCGGAAATTGGAAATTGGAAACCGCGTCGAATTTCAATTTTCTGTTTTCAAATTTTCACCTCCGCTTTCTTCCGTCGGAAGTTCTCGCAGGGATTCTGCTGGGGAGTATGTTTGTGGGATGGTTAGGCTGTTATCTTTCTCTCAAACAGTTTCTGAAATTGTAAATGTTGCGCCCGTTCCTACGCGGAGCGTCAATGGCATTAAGTTAAGAGAAAAATGTAAAAAAATGTAGGTTGGGGTGAGCTTGCGAACCCCAACAGACACCTGCCGGATGATGTCGGGGTTCGCAGGCTCACCCCGACCTACGGAATTATACGGAATTGTCAGCTTGACGGCATTGACGAGGAGCGTGGGACAGGATAAGGCGGCGCTCTCATTCGGAACACAGTGAGGAATCTCTAAGGACAGGTGACGACAAAAATGAAAAAAACAGGCTTTTGCGCTAAAATCAGTTTGTCTGCTTTGATTGCAGGCGGAATCCTGCTGTCTTGCGTCGCGGGTCTTTTCGCTTCACAGATTGATGTGAAAATTAAAGATTTCAAAAAAGAAGCAGCGGAAATCAGGAGTGAGATAAAAGACAATAAAGCCGAAATACAGGACTGCGCTGAAAAAGAAAAAAAAATTATCAATAACCTGAACATCATAGAGCATGAACTCAGCAAAGCGGAAAAGCAGGTGACGTTTATCCGCTCCCAGACAGCCTCGCTGGAAGAAAAAATAAAAGAAGCCCAAACCGCGTCCGACAGTCTGAAAAAACAGATTCAGGTCAGTGAAAAATATGCTTCCCGGCGGATGGTGGCGCTTTACAAGCTGAACCATATAGGAGAAATGCAGCTTCTTGCATCGGCAGATTCTGTAAGCGACTTTTTTCAGCGGAAAACCGCGCTGAAACGCGTCCTTGAATACGACAGCGATGTTTTGGGAAGTCTGGCTGAAAAAAAAGCGGCGCTTCAGAAACTGTCGGACAGTCTGAGGGAACAGAAAAAAGAAAAACTTTTGCTGGAAACAACTTGTAAAAAAGAAATCGGGAATATATCTTCTAAGAAAAAAGAAAGATCAAAACTGCTTTCAGAAGTCCGCAGCCGGAAATTTCTGAAACTGGCATCGGTGACATCTTTACAGCAGGCTGCAAACGATTTAGATAAAAAAATAAAAGATTTGATGAAAGAACTGCTGAAACGGAAACAGAAGGAAAGCATGAAAACCGGAAAATTCGCCGCTTCCAAAGGCGTGCTGAATCTGCCGGTAAAAGGCGAAATTGTTTCTTTTTTCGGTCCCTATCGAAATACCGAATTCAATGTGATGAATTTCCAAAGCGGGATTGATATAAAAGCCAACCGGGGCGAAGCCATTCATGCGGTATGCGAAGGAGAAGTGATCTTTTCGGACTGGTTCAAAGGCTACGGCAATATGATTATCATTGATCACGGAAATCGCTATTGCACGCTGTATGCACACGCGGACAAGGTTTTCAAAAAAGAGGGCGATCATGCGGCAAAAGGAGAAGTCATTGCCACTGTGGGCGAAACCGGCTCCACCGAAGGTCCCCGTCTGCATTTTGAACTGCGTCACCACGGAAGGTCTGTGGATCCGCTGAAATGGCTCAGAAAAGGGTGATTCGGAAATTGAAAATCGGAAATCGGAAAATCAGGTTCGGTGACTTATAAAATAAATTTCCGATTGCCGGTTTCAATTTTTCAATCTTTCAATAAATATTTAAGGAGCTTATGATGACAGGGAAAAAGAAGAAAAACTTAAAGTTGTGGCTGGTGACGGGAATCGCCATCGTGTTTTGTACCGCAGGGTCCGGCTTTTACCGGAATCTTTCTGCGGATGACGAAACATATAAGGGCTTGAAAATATTTTCCGACGTGATTGATCTGGTCGAAAAAAATTATGTGGACCCTGTGGACACAAAAGAGCTGATTCAGAAAGCGATTCAGGGCATGGTCGGCAGCCTGGATCCCCATTCCCAACTGCTGCCGCCGGAAGCTTTTGAAGAATTGCAGATTGACACCCGGGGCGAATTCGGAGGCATCGGGATTGTCATTACAATGGAAAAGGGCCTGCTGACGGTTATTTCTCCCATCGAAGGAACGCCTGCCCATAAAGCCGGTGTGAAATCCGGCGACATTATTATCAAAGTGGACGGGGAATCCACCAAAGATATGATGCTGTGGGAAGCGGTGAAAAAGATGAGGGGTCCCAAAGGCGAAAAAGTGCTGATCACCGTTGTGCGGAAAGGCGTTTCCAAGCCTATGGATTTTGAGCTGGTGCGGGACATCATTCCCATTGAAAGTGTGAAATCGCTTTTGGCAAAACCCGGGTACGGCTATGTCCGAGTCACCAATTTTCAGGAAAACACCAGCGATGATCTGGAAACCGCTTTGCGGAATCTGGAAACCGGCGAAGTTCCCTTAAAAGGGCTTATTCTTGATCTTCGGGACAATCCGGGCGGACTGCTGAATCAGGCAATTCAGATTTCCGATTTCTTTCTGGAAAGCGGCACCATTGTTTCCATCAAGGGCAGACAGAAACGGCATACCAAAATTTTCGAGGCGCATCGCGACAGAATAAAGCGGGATTATCCGATGGTGGTGCTGATTAACGCGGGAAGCGCAAGCGCATCGGAAATCGTTGCCGGCGCTTTGCAGGATCACAAGCGGGCGCTTATTCTCGGCGTCACATCTTTCGGAAAGGGATCCGTTCAGACGGTGGAGACCCTGCGGGACGGTTACGGTCTGAAATTCACCATTGCCCGATATTATACGCCCAACGGTCGCTCCATACAGGCGCAGGGAATTGTTCCGGATATTGAAGTCAGCCAGCAATATATAGAAGAAACCGCTGAGGAAACGGAACAGACAGACGAGGATGCCCTGCTCAAAGAAAAAGACCTTAAAAATCATCTGGAAGCCTATCCTTATGTAGAGGATGAGGGAGAGTCGGAAGGGTTGCCTTCGGATGAAAAAGATAAAGGCAAAAAAACAAAAAAGGAAAAAAAGGTCGAATCCCGATACGGACCGCTCAGTATTGAGGGATTGCAGGAAGATAATCAGGTGATGCGGGCGCTTGAAATTCTGCTCAGTTACGATATTTTCAAGAGCAGCGCCCGGTAGGCGGTCACTGTTGATCGGTAAAATTGCCCGTTAATAGACAGGGTGTTGAGGACATCGGCAGGGCGG
>DZCT01000727.1 GCA_022736535.1 Desulfatirhabdium butyrativorans
GAAAAACGGCAAGATGCTCAAGGAAGAAGTGGATGACGAGGACATTGCCGAAGTGGTGTCCCGGTGGACCGGCATTCCGGTCAGCAAAATGCTGGAGGGCGAAAGGGAAAAGCTTGTTCGCATGGAAGACCGCATCGGCAAACGGGTGATCGGGCAGAAAGAGGCGATTCTGGCGGTGTCGAATGCGGTCCGTCGTGCGCGTTCCGGCTTGCAGGACCCCAACCGTCCCATCGGCTCGTTCATCTTCATGGGACCCACGGGCGTGGGCAAAACCGAGCTTGCCAAAGCGCTGGCAGAATTTATTTTCGATTCGGAACAGGCAATGATCCGCATTGATATGTCCGAATTTATGGAAAAACATTCGGTCTCCCGGCTTATCGGCGCGCCGCCGGGCTACGTGGGATATGAAGAAGGCGGCTATCTGACCGAAGCGGTGCGGCGCAGACCTTATTCCGTTGTTTTGTTTGATGAAATCGAAAAAGCGCATCCCGAAGTGTTCAATGTCCTGCTTCAGATTCTCGATGACGGCCGCATGACCGACGGTCACGGCAGAACCGTTGATTTCAAAAATACCATTATTATTATGACCTCCAATGTGGGCAGTCAGTGGATTCAGGAGCTTGCCGCGTCAGACCGTTCCGAAATGGAAAAGCGCGTGACCGACGCGCTCCGCTCGCAATTCAAGCCGGAGTTTCTGAACCGGATTGACGAAATCATTATATTTGAGAATCTTACATCCGACCAAATCGGTGAAATCGTGGAGATTCAGTTGGAAAGTGTGCGAAAGCGACTTGCAGACAGAAATATTCAGTTGCACCTTTCTGACCGCGCAAAAGCTTTTCTTGCGGAAAAAGGATATGATCCCATATATGGCGCACGTCCTTTAAAACGCGCCATTCAGAAATACATTGAAAATCCGCTGTCGCTGGAAATTCTGAAAGGCAGGATCATGGAAGGAGACACCGCAAAAGCGGAGGTTGCGGGGCAAGAGATTGTTTTCAATTGAAAATTAATCTTGTTATGAAGCTCTGCCTTGTAAAACGGGTTTTAAACCCGTTCTACAGATGAAGCCATGCGTTACGAGGCAGAGCTTCGTAACGAGGAAACAGAGAGAAGATGAAAATAAACAAAGTTGATCATATCTGTATTGCTGTCAGAAATCTGGAGGAGGCTCGGAAAGTCTGGGAGCCGATTCTGGGCAAATCCGAGCCTGATGACGCATCATATTCTTTTATCCGTTTTATATAAAAACATATAAGTATACATAAGAATATCGGCATGAACAAAAGTGCATAAACAAAAGTGTTGACATCTC
>DZCT01000327.1 GCA_022736535.1 Desulfatirhabdium butyrativorans
AGCAATACTGCTTTTTATTCATCATTATAACGCTGTGATCAGAAAGGAAATCACCGATACTATATGACTACCCTTTTTTGCCATGTTTTTATCCTGCCTTTTATTTTAACCTATTTATTTTAAATAAAAATTAATTGATGTTATTCTGAATGCAACGAAGAATTTAAGGGGTGACAGAGAATAGACTTTATCGGAAATAAGAATCTGAATTTCATTTAAAAATGCAATTTCTCACCAAGAGCGCAACACAAAGCTTTGTTTATAAAAAATCTTCTCTGCGAACTTAGCGCCTTTGCGAGAAAATTTTGTTTCTCGCAAAGAACGCAGAGAACGCATAAGAGATTCTTCACTCCGTTCAGAATGACATCTTTTCTTTGCGAACTTAGCGCCTTTGCGAGAAACTTTTATTTCTCGCAAAGAACGCAGAGAACGCAAAGAAGATTCTTCACTGCGTTCAGAATGACATCTTTTCTTTGCGGCCCGGGCTAAAATCAGATGCGGACTTTGCGAGAAACTTTTATTTCCCTTACCCTTTGACTCTCCTGAGTTCGACTTTCACTTTGTTCACACCGTTCGGGCATTCCCACACCTGCACATCCGGATTGCTGAAGGCAGGAAATGTGCCGCCGAATTGTAGCGTCTGTATCCATCCGAGAATGTTGTGATAGAAAAGTCCGCAAAATTCGCCGCATTTATGCGTGCTGACTTCAAACTCATCTCCGACATTCATTCCGATGGTACAGTCGCCTTTTTTGTCAATAATCTTTGCCACAACCTTGTTTCCGATACTGGGATACTTTACTGCCATTTTTCTTCTCCTTTTTTTGAATTTCTCACAAAGTTTGTCTCTCGCAAAGAGCGCATAAGAGATTCTTCACTGCGTTCAGAATGACATCTTTTCTTTGCGGCCCGGGCTAAAATCAGATGCGAACTTTGCGAGAAACTTTTTCTCTTAAACAGCTTCAATCATCGCAAAAATCTGGTCATTGTCAAAACCCTTGAGTCCGATGGCGCCGGAGCGGCACGAGGCAACGCACAGTCCGCAGCCTTTGCACAATGCCGGATTGATCTGCGCTTTTCCGGCAAAAAACCGGGCGTCTGCGGCAATAAACGAGGGCGCGGAATACGGGCATATAGACACGCAGACCCCGCAACTGCTGCAAACCATCGGATTCACCGACGCCACTTCGCCGCTGGTGAAAATCTTCTTTCTTGCCAGAAGCGTGATGGCTCTCGATGCTGCCGCTTTTCCCTGCGCCACGGATTCGTCAATGGATTTGGGATAATGCGCCAGACCGCAGAGAAATACGCCGTCTGTGGCAAATTCCGAGGGACCCAGTTTGGCATGACGCTCCACAAAGAAACCGTCGTCGTTCATCGGCACTTTGAAGAACTGCGCCAACTGCTCATCCCGATACGGCACAATCGCAGATGCCAGCGTAAGAATATCCGTCTCGATTTCAAGCGGACGCCCCAGCACATGGTCAATCACCCTGACCGCAAGCCTGCCGTCTTTCAGCATGACCTGCGGCTTTCGGTCGAGACTGTAGCGGATGAAAATCACGCCGCTTTTGCGGGCTTCCTTGTAAATCATCTCACGCTCGCCGTAGGTTCTGATGTCCCGGTACAGGATATATACGCTCATATCCGGGTTCCGGCGTTTAAATTCCAGCGCATTTTCAATCGAATGCGTACAGCAGACCCGTGAGCAGTAGGGACGTTCCGGTTCTCTGGAACCCACGCACTGAATAAATACCGCTGTTTTCATGTCCTTGAGAACCGGATCGTTGCCGATGAACATCCGGTCAAGTTCCAGACTGGTCACAATCCGGGAATCTTCGCCGTAGCGGTATTCATCAGGGCGGCGTTCCGACGCGCCCGTGGCAATGACGGCAACGCCGTGTTCGACAGCCGTTTCAACGCCCGCGCCCGATACAAGCTTGGATTTGAAATTCCCGACAAATCCCTCCAACGCTTTCAGGGTCGTATCTGCATGAACATGGATATTTTTCTGATTCCGCACATCCGCCGCAATACCGGCAAGCAGTTGCTGAATGTCTTCTCCCATCCATGTCTTGTAGAGATGTTTTGCCTGTCCGCCCAGCCCGGCTTCTCTTTCCACAAGATGCGTTTCAAAGCCCTGTTTAGCAAGACTCAGCGCAGCGGTCATTCCGGAGATGCCGCCGCCGATGACCAATGCGCCCTGATGAACATTCAGTTCCGTTTCCTTCAGCGGCTCTTTGAGCGCGACTTTCTGCACTGCCATGCGAACAAGGTCTTTTGCCTTCTGGGTGGCAATCTCAGGATTGTTCTTATGCACCCAGGAGTCATGATTCCGGATGTTCACCATCTCGAAAAGATATTTGTTCAGACCCGCATTGAGCAAAGTTTCCTGAAACAGCGGCTCATGGGTTTTGGGCGTACACGCGGCAACAATGATACGGTTCAGATTGTTCGTCTTGATAATCTGACTCATGGTTTCCTGCGTGTCCTGAGAGCAGGTGTACATATTATCCGAAACATATTCCACAAAAGGCAGCGTGGCAGCATAATCTCTGACAGTGGGAACATTCACCACGCCGGAGATGTTGATGCCGCATCTGCACACAAAAACGCCGATCCGGGGCCGCTCGTTGGTGACATTGACTTCCGGAATGATTTCCTTTATCTTTGTCAGCGTGTTTCTTGCCGGCGCGAGAATTTCTCCGGCAGCGGCAGCCGCCGCGCTGGCATCCACAACGGACTGCGGAATGTCTTTGGGACCCTGAAACGCGCCGCAGACAAAAATGCCGTCTCTTGATGTGGCGACCGGCATCGCGGAAGAGGTTTTGCAGAAATTGCCTTCGGTGAGTTCAATGCCGAGAGATTTGGCAAGGGCAACGGTTTCCGGGTTGGTCTCAAAGCCGACGGAAAGCACGATCATGTCGAATATCTCGGTTTTGATTTCTCCGTTTTCGTCCGCAAAACGGATTTCCAGATCATCCGTGCCGGGAACCGGATTTACGGTGTGGACGCGGCTGCGGATAAAACGCACGCCCTGTTTTTTGGCATTCTCGTAATATCTTTCAAAATCCTTTCCGTAAGTCCGCATGTCCATGAAAAAGACCGCGCAATCCAAATCTGCGCCCGAGTGTTCTTTGGCAATGACCGATTCTTTGATTGCGTACATGCAGCAGACCGAGGAGCAGTAGGAATGATCGCATTTGTTGATGTCTCTGGAACCCACGCACTGAAACCATGCGATTTTCTTCGGCTCTTTATGATCCGACAGCCTTGCCAAATGCCCCATTGTGGGACCCGAGGCGGAAAGAATCCGCTCAAACTCCATTGCGGTAACGACATTGGGGTGTTCGGCGTAGCTGTAGTTGTCGAACTTTGAAGGATCAAAGGGCGTGAATCCGGGCGACAGAATGATCGCGCCGACATTCAGTTCCACAATCTCATCCTGCATGGAATGGTCAATGGCGTTCACGCCGCAAAATTCCGTACAGACCTTGCAGCCCCCGGTTTTGAAGTGCATACACACGGAGCGGTCAATCGCGGGCGTGTTGGGAACGGCCTGGGCATACGGCACATAAACCGGCTTTCTGCCTTTGAGTCCCATGTCGTATTCAGACGGAATGAGCTTGGGACTGTGCTTGGTAATCTCTTTTCGGATTTTTTCCAGCGTGATATGTCCGGTGGGACATACGGACGCGCACGCGCCGCAAGCCATGCAGATGTCAGTCTGAAGATGAAAAGGCGTGTCCACCTTCATCTCCACGCCGCGCCCGGTGAGGCTGATGACGCTGTTGCCCATGCGCTGACACATCCGGGTGCAGAGACCGCAGAGAATGCAGTCATCGCCTTCTTTTTTAAAGCGAGGCTCTTTGATGCCGTATTTTGCCGCCAGCTTCTGTATGACCGGCACATCCGGACACCGGGCAAGCAGCATTTCCACAATCAGCTTGCGCCCCTGATGAACAGGTTCCGAGTCGGTTTTGACCTCCATGCCTTCCCATATCGGGTAGTTGCACGAGGTGACAAAACGGCTGCGTCTTCCGTCAAACAGCTCCACCGTGCAGAGACGACACATGCCCGCCGGCTCCAACGCTTTGTGATGGCAAAGGGTGGGGATTTCCACCCCGTATTTTTCAGCTACTTGGAGAATATACTGTCCTTCTTCTCCCTGAACTGTTTTTCCGTTAAGCTTGAAACTAATCATAAAATAACAACTCCTTTTGCCCCCTCCGCTCTGTCATTTCGAGCGGAGCGAGAAATCTTCTCTTCCGACACAAAGATTTCTCCCTTCGGTCGAAATGACAATACGCGGAGCGTGGGAACCGTTTTTCTGTGTTCCTGTCATTTCGAGCGGAGCGAGAAATCTTTAGCGGAGCGAGAACTCCTTTTGCTCTCTCTGCTCTGTCATTTCGAGCGGAGCGAGAAATCTTTAGCGAAGTGAGAACTCCTTTTGCTCTCTCTGCTCTGTCATTTCGAGCGGAGCGAGAAATCTTTTCCGCATTACCCGGCAATCTATCTGACCTTCACGGCGTCAAATTTGCACGCGTCATAACATATTCCGCACTTGATACATTTTGCCTGATCCAGAACATGGGCTTCTTTCTTTTCGCCCTTGATGGCTTCCTGCGGGCATCGCTTGGCGCAGAGACCGCAGCCGGTGCAGGCTTCCGCGTCAATTTCATAGTGAAACAGCGCCTTGCACACGCCTGCCGGACATTTCTTTTCCTTAATGTGCTTTTCGTATTCATCCCGGAAATAGAGAAGGGTCGTCAGCACCGGATTCGGCGCGGAAGTGCCGAGTCCGCAGAGCGAAAACTTCTGCACCATGCTGCCGATTTCTTCAAGGAGCTGAATATCGCCTTCCCTGCCTTCGCCCTTGCATATCCGGGTCAGAATCTCCAGCATCTGCTTGATGCCTTCCCGGCAGGGATTGCACTGACCGCAGGATTCTTCTTTGAGAAAATCCATGAAATAGCGGGCAACATCCACCATGCAGGTATTCTGATCCATGACAATCATACCGCCGGAACCCATGATGGAACCCACTTTGGTCAGTTCGTCAAAATCCACTTTCAGGTCAAGAAACTGTTCGGGAATACATCCGCCCGAAGGTCCGCCGGTCTGAACCGCCTTGAATTTCTTCTTTTTCGGAACGCCGCCGCCGATGTCGAATACGATTTCTTTCAGAGAAATCCCCATCGGCACTTCCACCAGCCCGGTGTTGTTGATCTTGCCGACAAGGCTGAAAACTTTTGTCCCCTTGCTGTGCTTCGCGCCCATGCCCGCATACCATTTTCCGCCTTTTAAGATAATGGGCGGTATGTTGGCATAGGTTTCGACATTGTTCAGGTTGGAGGGGCTGTCTCTGAAGCCTTTTTCCACTGTGTGGATGTATTTTGCACGGGGTCTGCCCACTTTGCCTTCCAGAGAAGACATCAGCGCGGTTGACTCGCCGCAGACAAACGCGCCCGCGCCGGTGGAGATTTTGATGCGGAAAGAAAAATCCGTTCCGGCAACCGCGTCTCCGAGAAGCCCGTAAGCTTCCGCCTGTTTAATGGCTGTTATCAGCCGTTTCACAGCCAGCGGGTATTCATTGCGGACATAAATAAATCCCTGATGCGAGCCGATGGCCCGGGCCGCAATCAGCATTCCTTCAAGAACGCTGTGCGGGTCGCCTTCCAATATGCTTCTGTCCATGTACGCGCCCGGGTCGCCCTCGTCCGCGTTGCAGATGATATAGCGGTCGCCGTGGTGTTTCGCGCAGGTCGCCCATTTGACGCCGGTGGGAAAACCGCCGCCCCCTCTGCCTCTCAGCCCGGATTCTTTCACAGTTTCAATGAGTTCCGCAGGCGCTGTTTCATTCAGGGCTTTCAGAAAAGC
>DZCT01000328.1 GCA_022736535.1 Desulfatirhabdium butyrativorans
TTTTAGCATCTGAAATTTAAGCACCTGCTAAAATTCGCTGCGCTCATTTCAGCACTCCGGACTGACTGGGAATGCAGACCGGACGCTCCGCATCCGCCTCCGGAGTGCTAAAATGAAATTTTAGCAAATGCAACATGGGAACGAGAATCCCGGATGACAAGCTTTCTCGAAAACCTTTCCTTATAAAACAAGTTAGGCAGAAAAATCAACTGAATTTGATATTCGCATTCCCCTTGCAAGCATTTCCCTGACAAAATCAGCGCCTTGTTTTTCAAACCCGGGAACAGACGATGCACAGTCTTCAAGCAGCACCATCTTTCTGACAGATGCCTCGCCCAGCTCACCGGCAATATCTTCAACGGTGAATTTCACACAATGAGACAAGGCTTCTCCGGCTATCAGCATCATATCCGATTGTTGAAGATTTGTAAGGAGTTTATAATTCATCAGGGTTGAGGAATCTTCACGCACAGGCACATCTGCCTGAACTGCCGAATAATGCTCGGTTTTATAATTGCTTCCTTTCATGATGTAATCCACCGGTGCAAGCTGCTGTTTTTCCCATCCTGTCAGCGCATCGGACAAAGCCGGAACAATATTATGTCCTTTTGTTCCGATCAGACAGTGCGGGGGCCAGATACAGAGCGGATAGCGCTGATTTTCCGCCAATTCGGAAACATATTTCAGCGCATAGCTCTGATGATCGGGCCGGCTTGTTTTCCACAGACCTTTACGGACGTCATCGGGAGTGATAATCGTAAAAGGATCAGGGTTTTTCCCCTCCGAACTGCTCCAAAATACCGGATGGGAAATGTCAAAAAAATGATGCGTATCCAAGGTGCAGTAAATTTCCGTAATCTTATCGCCGATTCTCCGGATCAGTTGCGCCAGACGCATCATGTCTTTATCTGCCCCCGGTACCGCCAGCGCACCCTCAGGATCACAGAAATCTCTCTGGGGGTCAACTATCAGCATAAACAGTTTGTCTCTCATCTCTCCCTCCTTATGGCATTATTAACGGTATGACAGTTACGGGAAAATGAATGTCCCGCTCCTTGACTTGACGGCATTGGATGTGACCCTGCCCCCGCAACGGCAGTCCCCGCTTTCAATGCCCTAGCAACTCATAAACCGCACCTAAGAGTTCTTTCCGCTCCACCGGTTTTCTGAAAGTATATGAAACACCGAAACTTTTAGCCATATCCAGATAAGCTTCCGGTTTCACGATGCCGCCGCCGCTGATGGCAATGATTTTTACCTTCGGAAATCTCTGTCTGAATTCAAAAATGGTCTCAATGCCTTCCATGTCCGGCATGATAATGTCTGTAATCATGAGATCAGCCGGCGTTTGAAGCTGAATCTGTATGGCTTCTTTGCCGCCGCAGGCATCTGTTATCTCAAACCCCTCCTGTTCAAGCATCTCACGCAGCATGATCCGAATATCTTTTTCATCATCAATAATCATAATACGCGCCATTATGCTTTTCCTCCCCGTCCGGAACTGTTTTACAATCTGCCCCCGATCAGCCCGAATGAGTAAATTTCTTTAAGAATTTTTGTTTTTTCAATAGGTTTGATAATATATGATGTGGCGCCGCCTTTATAATAAGCCTCAATCACGCTTTTCGGATCATCTAAGGCTGTGACAATAATCACTTTTACTTCTTTTGATCCCTGTATCCCCATCTCTTTTTCCATTTCACGAATCCGTCTCAGGGCTTCCTGACCGTCCATTTTCGGCATCATAATGTCCATACAGACCAGCTTGTAGGGATCATTGTCTTCATAAGCCAGCCGGAATGCCTGAACAGCCTCTTCGCCGTCAACTACAACATCGCAGTCGCCGTATGGAGACAGAATCTCCTTCAGTATCCGGCGAGCCGTAAAATCGTCTTCTGCTATCAATATTCTCATCATTTCGCTCCTATAAGAAAAAGGTAAGAGGTGAGAGGTCAGAGGTGAGGGGTAAGGGGTGAGGCATTTCCCCTGACCCCTCACCCCTGACCTCTCACCTTATTAAATCTTTTAAACGCCTCTTCAATTTTTTCAACTGACAGACTGTATTTTAAGCGATCTCCTTTTCTGACAGCCAGCTTGAGCCGGAAAGTTTCATCTGCCACCCGATATGCTCCTGCGCCGGCGCACAGCGATTCAAGCTTTTGCAGATGTTTTTCCATCAATTTCGCATCTCCGGCAGAACATGCTGTTTTTATCCCCTGAATTTCAGCATACATCTTTTCGGAAAGCAGACCGGATTGCAGTTCCGAACATGTTTCCGCGTTCCCGGACAGATCATTGTCAATAAATTTCTCTATTGTTTTAATCAGTTGAGATTTCTTTACCGGCTTGACGATATAATCATTCATCCCCGCAGCCAGACACTGCTCACGGTCGTTTTGGAAAGCATGAGCCGTCAGCGCAATGATCGGAATGCGAGACAGCGAGTGCGGCAGCCGGCACCCCGTATTTCTGCCAATATCGGTCTCAGGATTCCGAACCGCTTTTGCCAGTTCGATTCCGTTCATTTCCGGCATCCGTATATCTGTTAAAATAATGTCAAATCTGATATTTTCAAGCAGCTCCAGCGCAGCCCTGCCGTCAGGAACCGCCATGCTTTCATATCCCGCGCTGTTCAGAATTTCTGTGATCAGTTTCCGATTGATCCGCTCGTCTTCGGCTATCAGAATCTTGGGCTTGACAGCAGAGGGCTTGTAAACACAGGAAAGATTTTCTTTTGTATTTCCGCCGAAATCCCGCCTGTTTTTAGCCGGAAATCCTGTTTCGGAATTTGCCGCTTTTATATTGCTGTCCGGTTCTTTTAAGTCAAAGGGAATGATAAAGTAAAAGGTGCTTCCCTGCCCGGGCAGGCTTTCTGCCCACACGCGTCCTCCCATGAGTTCAATCAGGTGTCTGGAAATGCTCAGTCCGAGTCCCACGCCCCCGTAATTTCGGCAAAAAGAATCGTTTGCCTGTGAAAATGAGTCAAAAATAATGTCTAATTTGTCGCCGGGAATGCCGATGCCGGTGTCTTTTACGGTAAATCTGAGAAGTGAGAAGTGAGAAGTGAGAAGTGAAGTCCTTTCCTGCGGCTGTTTTCTGTTTGCGGCGGGAGCCGTTGCCGGCTTGTCTGTCTGATCGGTTTCCGGGCTGATATAAAGCCAAACGCTGCCGGTTTCTGTAAATTTGACCGCGTTTCCCACGATGTTGACAATAATCTGGCGCAGACGGTTCGGATCCCCCACCAGCGAAACCGGCACATTTTCTGAAATTTCATAATTTAATTCAAGACCTTTTTCCATTGCCTGAAATTTCAGAGATGCAACAGCGGTTTCCGTGACAGAAAAAAGATCAAAACGCACATGCTGTATCTCTGATTTTCCGGCTTCAATTCTGGACAAATCGAGAATTTCATTTAAAATATGCAGAAGCGAATTTGCCGAATGCTTTGCCATGGAAAGATATTCTCTCTGCCTGTCGCTCAGTTCGGTTTCAAGCGCAAGCCCCAGCATCCCGATAACGCCGCTCATGGGCGTGCGGATTTCATGACTCATGTTCGCAAGAAACAGACTTTTTGCCCGGCTTGCCGCCTCAGCCTGTTCCCGTGCTTTGATCAGTTCTTCTTCTGCCTGCTTGCGCTGAACCGCAATGGCGTAAAGCGCGGCTAAACGCTCAAGCAGCAGGATGTCATGTTCGGTATAATCCCGGTCTGAATCGGCAATCGCAATCTGCCCCATCAACTGCTGCTCGATCTGCGCGGGCGCGGAAAGAAAACGGCGGATAGGAACATGCCCCGGGTGAATCTCTGCAAAACGCGGGTCTTCTGCGGGGATATTGGACAGCAGGGGCTTCCGGTTTTCCGATACCCATGCCCACAGACCTTTCATATCCTCTGTTTCCAGCTTGAAATCTGATGACGGAGAATGTTCTTCAACTTTCCCTCTTTCTTTAACAGGGTACGAAATTGACGGTGTAACAAGCTGTCCTGTCGAAGGGTCTGTATATGCAACATATCCGTATCGGCTGCCGGTCAGTTGCCGGGCTTTGTCAAGGACAAGAAAAGAAATGCTTTCAATGGACAGGGGCGAAATCAGCGCGGCGGAAAGTTCGGCGACAGCTTCATTGATAGCGGCTTCCCGAATAAAGGCTTGGGTCCGTTCCTGCACCGCGTATTCCAGCAGGTCTTTTTCTTTACGCAGCAAATCATCCGAGGCTTTGATCCGCAGCATGACCTTGACGGAGGCTATCAGTTCCGGGGCACCGATGGGCTTTCCCAGAAAAGCATCCGCGCCGAGTTCCAGCCCTTTGATGCGAAGTTTGGGGTCTGTGTGCATACCCGTGAAGATAATAATCGGAATACGCTTTGTTTTCTCATCAGATTTCAGACGCCTGCACACTTCAAAACCGTCCATTTCCGGCATATTGATGTCCAGCAGGATGGTGTCCGGCTGTTCTGTCACAGCCTTTTCGATGCCTTCCGAACCGGACTGAACCGTGAGGACAAGGCTGTCGGGAATACGGCTCGTTAATATTTCGGATATAAGTTCCAAAATATCCTTTTCATCGTCTATGATTAAAATTTTTTTCATGAATGCTACAAATATGCCGCCCCTGCGGGGCTTGAATATCTCTTCAACCCGCCTCTAAAACATCCGATTACAATGACTTTCCTGTTTTTCATGCGCCGTGTAGGACATTTCGCTTATACCATGAATAATATAATTTCTGCTAATGATCTTTTTCTTTTCTTTTTTAAAAAAAATATCCACTTCTGCCGGTTTCCGAATCTGTTCCTTAACATACCTGAGCATTTTATTTTCTTCAACCGTAATATTCGGATAATATCTTGAGCGGACACGTTTCAGAAACACCTCTCCTGTGTCGGTGTGAAAATAAATTCTTCGGGATTCATGTCCTTTCAGATCATAAGCCGCAATCGGAATCGCCTCATTTTCCAGAAAGCTGAGAACAAAAGCGGCGATTCTCCTTCCCACGCTGTTTTCTTTTGCAATAGAAGGCAGCAGGTGCGCGCCCCCGAAAGTTTTGGCAAGCAGCAAATGTCTTTCCCCGCCCAGATTCATAATTCTGTTAATCAGCAGTTCCATCGCGTTGATGCCGTATCGGGCAGGCGCGTCAAAGCGTTTCATGTCTGCTTTTCCCGGCAGGAGAATATGATTCATTCCGCCGATTCGGTTTACAGGATCAAACAGACACACCGCCACACAGGACCCTACCAGCGTGTGAATGACTGTGGGCGATTTGCTTGCATGATATTCTCCGATATGAATGCTCATTTTGTTTTTCATTCTATAAATATTCCGAATCCTTTTCTATTGAGAAGTGAGAAATATTTCTCACTTCTCACTTCTCACTTCTCAATTATCTCAGACATTCCCGCAAAACCGCGCTCGCGATTGCTCCCAGAGGAAGCACCTTGTCCACCGCGCCCCGCTTGACGGCTTCGTTGGGCATACCGAAAACAATGGAAGTCGCCTCATCCTGAGCAATGGTCGCCGCGCCGGCTTCTTTCATTTCCAGCATTCCCCGGGCCCCGTCATCTCCCATGCCGGTCATAATGACCCCCACCGCGTTGGCGCCCGCATATCGCGCCGCAGAACGAAACAGCACATCCACCGAGGGCCGATGACGGCATACCAGCGGTCCGTCTCTGACTTCGACATAATAGCGTGCGCCGCTGCGTTTCAGCAGAATGTGACGGTTGCCGGGACCGATCAGCGCACGCCCCCGCAAAACGCTGTCGCCGTCTGCGGCTTCTTTCACTTCAATGCGGCAGAGCGTGTTGAGCCGGTCTGCAAAAGCACGGGTAAAATGTTCCGGCATGTGCTGTACAATAACGGTCCCCGGACAATCGATCGG
>DZCT01000728.1 GCA_022736535.1 Desulfatirhabdium butyrativorans
GTCATTCTGAACGCAGTGAAGAATCTTTTATTATAACATAGTATTATATAAAAGAGATTCTTCGCTCCGCTCAGAATGACACCCTGTGATCACCTCTACTGCACCACTGCCAATGTTTAAGGAGGAACAATGAACATACAGGTCGGCAGGTGGGATTGCCGTTATTGCGGGCATATCGGGAATCTCGGACCGGAAACAAAATGCAGTCAGTGCGCCGCGCCCCGTGATCCGGATGTCAAATTTTATCTGCCCGAAGATGCGGCTTATGTGACAGATGCCGAAGAATTAAAACGAGCCGAAGCCGGCGCAGACTGGAACTGCGACCATTGCGGCGCGGACAACAAAGCCGGGACCGAGAAATGCCGCGCGTGCGGAAATCCGAGAGATACGTCGGATGCTGTCCGGGAAGCAAAAACTTATGCCTTATCCGAGGTGCCGTCTTCGGATAAAGAGACACGGGACTTTGACAGAAAAGCGGTGCTGCCTGAAACTCAAAAGACGCCGAAAACCGCAAGTTATAAGATACTCTATTTTCTCGCGGCGTTTATTGCAGTGATTGTCTTTCTGCTTTATCCCCGTGAGACTACAGTTGATGTTTCAGGCCACAGTTGGACAAGAACCACAGACATTGAAGCTTATCGGCAGGTACAGGAAGAAGATTGGTACCTGCCGCCTCAGGGGGAAATGATCCGCTCTTTTTCCGCGATTCATCATTATGATAAAGTTCTGGATCATTATGAAACCCGGACAAGAAGCGTGCGGGTGAAAGTCGGCGAAGAAAGATATGTCTGCGGAAAAATTGACAAAGGAAACGGATATTTTCAAGACCGATATTGCAGCCGCCCGATATATGAAAGCCGTCAGGAGTCATATCAGGAGCCGGTTTACCGCCATGATCCTGTGTATCGGACAAAATATGTTTACAAAATTTACCGCTGGAAATCGGACAGAACCAACAGGGCGAGCGGCTCGGACAAAAATCCGAAATGGCCCGAGGGCGCGCCCCCCGGAAAGAACTGGAGGGAAGGCAGAAAGACGGAAGCATATCTTCTTTATGTGACGGATAAAAAGGGCAAAAAGCACGAGTTGGAAGTGGATTTCAAAATTTGGAACAAGTACAATGTCGGCGACAAGATGAAAGCGAAAACCAATTTGCTCGGAACGGTTTCGCTGCTGAAAGAATAAGGCAGCGTGCAGAACCGGGTGATGTTGGTCTGTCTTCTATTGTAGGGTGGGCAGAGCGCATCAAGAAACTCGCCATACAGACATCTCTCTGCGCTCTGCCCACCCTACCGTGTTTGCGGTGTTTGC
>DZCT01000010.1 GCA_022736535.1 Desulfatirhabdium butyrativorans
GGAAAAATGGAAAATCGGCAACTGATTCCTCAGATTGCAGCGGATTTCGAGATTAAGATGACACATCGCGCAGGCGGTCACAATGCAGTCCGCGCCGACTTCAATCGCGCCGCGGATAATTCGGTTCACGATGGGCGTCACAACATCCGGTTTGGCGACAGAAAGAAATGTGCCGCAACAGCGGGAGGCATAGCTCCAGAGCAGAGGCTTTGCATTCAGTGAGGCGAGCATTTTTTCCATCAGCCCGTGATAGTTTTTCTCCCGATTCATCACCGGCGGCCGCGCCAGCATACAGCCGTAATACGGAACAAAGCTCATGCCTTTCAGACCGCCTTTGTTTTCTTTGACAAGGCTTGACAGGTCAGCTTCAGCCAAAAGTTCAAAAAAATGCAGAATGCGCAGATCAGAGTCAAAATCTCTGCTCCACATTTTTTTGTAACGGATACGGGCAGTTTCATCTTTCTGCAAATGAAGCTGTGCATGACGCAGATGCGAGATACAACTCGGACACGCGGCAAGAAGCGGCAGCCCCGGCGGCGTCAGGGAAAGATTGCGGGCAGGGAGGTCAAACGCAAGGTCAGAGCGGATGCTGTGCGCCGAAGAACTGCCGCAGCAGTTCCAATCTTCAAGCTCCACCAGATTGAAGCCCATGCGCCGGCACAGATTCAAAAGCGAAAGATTGCTCTCCCGCGCAGAAGAAGCAAGGGAACACCCGGGAAAATAGGAGATGTCTGTAAGAGGTTTTTTCTCCATTTTAAAATTCTCCTTCATCAGACATTATCGGAGGTAAGCGGCTGAATCTCCCGCAAACACGCTGAAAATTGCAGATCGGACACTGTATTTCTGTCTTTCTTCCTTTGCGTCCTTTGCGAGAACCTTATTTTTATTCCTGATAACCTCTGTTATCCCGATTGAATAGATTTCTAATGTCTTCAATGTGTTTCACTTTGGATGGCATCAAATCCAATTTCCGTTTGGCAAGCATTTTCAAGCCTACGTCCATATCTGAAAACCAGTCCCGTTTCCGAATTTTGTAGCGGAGCATGATTTCCAATTTATGCGTTCTGCCGTAATCTTCCACCGAATGCAGAACTTCTTTGTGGAAATCCAGAATATCCGGCTCCGCGCAGGGGATGCCTTCTTCAATGGCAATCTGGCGCAGGGCATCCATCACAGCGGACATGTCAATCGCCATCGGACAAGCCGTGGAACAGGTATGACAGCCCACGCATATCCATATTGCCGAACATTCCAATGCCTTCTTTTTCATGCCGAGCTGCACGAGCCGGATAACACCGTTGGGCGTGTAATCCATTGCCTCGACAAAAGGACATCCGCCCGCGCAGCACCAGCAATGATAGCACATATTCAGGTCAACGTGAGACCGCTGTTTGACCTCGGCGGCAAAATGGAAATCCGAAAATTTCATTTCTGTCAACTGTTCTGCGTCATTCATAAATCTGCTACTCATCTTTTTTACTCGTTCCCATGCGCCGCGTGGGAACAGCAGGCGGGCTGCTCCGCGTCCGCATTTCAACAACAAACTAAGTTTCTTTAAGAAACTTAGTTTGTTTGGACGGACGTTCCCACGCGGAGCGTGGGAACGTAGAACGGGTTTCAAACCCGTTTTACATTCATTAATTCATTAAAGAATTTTGCCTTTTGCCGTGATGACCAATTCTTTTATCGGAATTTCTTTTCCCGCGGCTTTCATGCCTTTTTTGACAATCGAGGGCAGCCCCGCACAGCACGGCACTTCCATCACAGCCACGGTCACGCTTTTGACGCCTGCGGTTTTGAAAATATCCGCAAATTTGCTTTCATACGCCTGCACCTCGTCAAATTTCGGGCAGCCCATCATAATGACTTTTCCCTGTATCAAATCCCTGTGGAGATTGGGATATGCCACTGCCACGCAGTCCGCTATTACCAGAATGTCCGCACCTTTCAGAAAGGGCGCATTTGCGGGAATGAGTTTTATCTGCACGGGCCAATGAGACAATGCCGAGCCTTCCGCGCCTGAAACCGCAACGGGTTTGTTTGCGCTCTGACACGAAGACGCGGGAACAAAACTCTGAATATGCGTTGAGGGGCAGCCGCAGGGCAGAGTTGCCGGGGCTTTGTCTTTCTCCGCTTTGTCTTTCTCCGTGAGATATGCCTCCACAGCCGTTTCGTCAAATTCTTCGGCTTCCCGCTCCACGATATGGAGCGCATCATTGGGGCATTCGCCGATACACGCGCCCAGACCGTCGCAATAGACATCCGCCACGACTTTTGCCTTGCCGTCAACAATCTGCAATGCGCCTTCCGCGCAGTTCGGCACGCACGCGCCGCAGCCGTCACAGCGTTCTTCGTCAATTTCGATGATTTTCCGTAAGACTTTCATTTTGCCTCCTTCAGCAAGACGTTTCTCGCTTCACTGCGTCCGCTCTCGGTGAGAAAAGATTTGGCGATGATTCCCTCCAGACGGCTCGGGTCCATGGCTTTTTCGCTGTGCGTTTCTTCAAGATTCACAATCAGGTCCGCATCGTACAGCACCTTGAAATTCAGCGTCTCTTCGGCGCGGGGATGGTGATGATGCCCCACAATATCGCAGACTTCTTCAATCAGGTCTGTTTTTGCCTTTAATCGAATCAGAATGTCTCGTGCAATGGGGGGACCTTCTTCTTCCTGATACCTTGCGGCAGTGCTGTTGTATTTCCGCTCGGCTTCGTGAATGCCGATGTCATGGAGATAGGCGGCGATTAAAATGACTGCCATGTTTCCGCCCGGCTCGCTTTTGCCGATGCGCTCGGCATATCTCGCCACTTTTGTGGCATGTCCGATGCGCTTGAAATCTTTCTTGAAGTATTTCTTCATCTCAAGGGCAACCCGGTCTTTCAACAGGTCGGGGCGTTGTGCGGTCACTTCTTCGGGAAGCGTTCCCATGCACTGTTCCGCGTAAGGGCAATATGCGGCGCATCCGAAATCCATCTTGGGATTCACGAATCGGTGTCCGCATTTGCCGCATTTCCGAGAAGTGTCATCTTTGAAAAACTCCACGCTCGCGCCGCATTTCGGGCATTTGACCTCAAAGATCGCCCCCGGCTTCCAATATTTTGTGTCTTGTCCCGGACACTTCATAGCAGTTCCTCCGAATGATGGGTTATGTTTTATCCACGAAGGACACGAAAAAAATACAAAAAAACACGAAAGTTATCAGAAGAGCGGAATCTCCCTTCGCAGATTTGATGTTATACCAATTCGCTTTCAAAAATCGGTCTTTTCAGACCGTAAAGCGATTTTTCAAATCGCTTAAATTGCTGAAACCGCTTGAAAAGCGGTTTTACAGAAAACACTGTTTTTTGAAAGCGAATTGGTATTATTTTTAATCTTTAATCTCTCAGGTTGCATTGACTTATATCAAATTTATCTTTTTTCTTGCACGAATTAACGGCGGTTTATTGTCCGGAATCGTAATGCTTTTGAAGATTTTCGATGAGTTTAAATGCCTTATCAATCTGATTCAAATAGGCTTGGGAAAGGCGCAGGCTGTCAGCGTAAAGATTCAAACCCTCATTTATATCGCTGATAAATTGCAGATACAATGCCTGATACAGCATCGGCGATGAATCTTTATAGACTTTTGAAATATTATCCAACTGCCTGCGAATATCTTTTGATGTTTCTTCATCCAGAACGCTGAAAGCATATTTTTCCGACTCTTTATTGTCCTCATATTTCACAAACCACTCGTATTTTTTACCTGCCTGAAGTTTTGCATTCACAATTTTCAATTCTCCTGCCTGCATGTCTTCTTCAATGGATGGCTTGCTTTTGTCCAAAGAAGCAATCACAAGCCGGACTTTCTCGCAGGAAGGAACACGGGAGGAATACCATCTGAAAAGAATTGCTTCTCCGGCAAGCAGAGTGCTGCCTTTTTCCGGCAAAGGCGAGAGACAAAGAGGGGCGAGGGGAAAACACTTGGGTCGGTCTTCATCACAACCTTTGGAAAGGAGTTCGATTTCTTCTTTATTTCCACGAGTCGTAAGGGTGATTTCCTCAGGCAGCCGAACTATTGTTTTATCGTTGATTTCCAATTTGTTAAATCCGGTTTTGATATAAAAAAGCAGGACACATTTTTCTTTATGGGGCAGGATTTCATCGCCGACATTGACCGGCATATCCCAATGAACTTTTACTTTTTTGCCTTCCCGGAAAAGGCTGAAGCACTCTGAAGCTTTAGTTTCACTCCCTACTGTCGGTGATGCTTCAATATTTCCCACATGAAGCGGCGGTCCCGCACATACCGGAGAAAGCGTGTTCACAAGTGAAAGAAGCAGAATTCCGACAAGTGCGATACGACATTGTTTTGCGTTCATTGTTCATACTCCTTTTTTTGAGAAAAATATTTACTGAAAAACTCTGCGATGTCTGACAAAAGCCTGCCGAATTCAACGCCCAGCACCGGAAGCCAAAAATCTATGAATATACAAGAATTGCTGAAAAGCCAGAAGCTGAAGGAACTAAAACTAATATAAAATCCCAAAGCCAGAATCGGCGCAGAAACTGTTGAAGGCAGATACACGCAGACTAATGAGGAAATCAGAATCACGAGCAGTTCGATAAGAATCCGTATAATCAATTTGGCTTCATGGATTTGCAGACCTTCAAGAATCAGATTGATGCCGTTGACTATCAGATAAAAGCCGGGCATTTCACCGAGCGGCGTGGCGTGAAAATCGCCGGTTTCTTTAGCTTCGGAACCGATGACAACAATTTTTCCTTTGTAAATTTTGTCTCTGTCAAGAAGCCCGCCGGGGGATAAGTATAAATCCGGATAAGCTATCAGAGGGTCGGATACATTTCCGCAAAGCCCGGTTGCCACATCCCGTGAGGCAAGGCGGAACAAATATCTTGCCTCAAGATGTTCTGCATTGGGATCATCTTGGGAGTAGAGAATCACCTTGCGTTCAGGAAAAAAGATATGAATTTTCTCTTTTCCCTGAAGGATTTCCTCTGTTTTTTCCGTGAAAATCTTGTCTCCGGCTTCAATTCCGTAGTGAAAATAAACCGCCGCCAATATCTGAACAGAGAAATAGACCTGCTTGTCTTTTTTCTCATAAAAACGAAGATGCCGCGCCTGATAATCTGACGTGTCTCTGAACGCCGTAACAATGCCTGTTTTGATTACATCTTGGTAATCGGAAATCAGTTTTTCAAGCTTCTGCCCGTATTCTCCCTGAATTTTTTCTGCATGAGGCACCACTATCACGCTTTGATTGCTTCTGGCAGTCATTGCGGCTTGTTTCAGGTAGTCAAGAAAAACTCGATTTTCGTCTGCGGGGCTGTCTTTTTCATAACGCACCGGAACAGGCGTATTTATGTCAATATCTATCACAAGCACTTTTGCGCCCAATTCCATAGACCTGAAAATGCTCTTTCCCAACTCATCTCTCGGCGTCCAGAATCCGTTGCTGTTTTTAAAAGACAGGATTCGGATATGCTCGGAAATCGGCGGCTTTCCCTGTGATTCGCTTTTCAGAACCGCCTGTCTGAAATCCTCTTTTACAAGGGAATCATAGACCGCGTTCAGGAGGCTGTAGCCGGATTTGAAGCTATAGGCATTCCACAGAAAGCAAGAGACGACAGTGCCGAGAATCAGGTTGACAATAAATTTCCATCTCCACGGAGTTCTGCGACACCATGATAAAATTTTACCGAATATATACATTAAAAATAACTCTTTTCAGGCGATCAATGGCATTAGCTATTCAGGGCTGCCAAATCAGCGACAATTTCCCGAAGCGATTTCAATATCCGAAATATATCGAAAATATCATCACGGGCAGCCACATAGGGATCGCTGATGCAGTATTCCCTGCCCTCCAAAGTCATAAAAGCCCATAAACTTCCCCTGATATATGCCCCGTAAATCGGATGCCGGTGTTCATTCAGTTCTTGGGCTGTCAGCATTGCCGCCAATGCCTGAGCCGCTGGATATCCCTCCGGGTCTCTCTCTTTTTTGTATTCCTGAAAGCAGAAATAGGGCTTTTCCGGTTCACGGAATCCCGAAGCAATCATTCCGTCAGGTCTTCCGCCGATTTCAATGCCGTCAACCGTTCCTTTGAAATCTCTTTGGGCAAAAAAATTGAATTTTTCCGAGGTGTAGTCAACCAGCACCATCAGGGGACCGATAAAATTATATCCGAGTTCGGTTTCGTTCCAGTCATGGACATTCAGACGGAGCTTTCTTCTGAGCATGAGGAGATGCTGCCGCTCGAAATCGGAAATGTCCGCAGGTCTCTCGGACCAGTCTTTCAATGCCGGATGTTCCGCCACTTCGTGCAGACCGAATGTCTTATCCAGCATTGCCAAAGTGCATTCTTTAAACGTAATCATTTCTCATTTCTCACTTCTCACTTCTCACTTCTCAATTTTTCCGCCAATCCCAAACACCACCATCGGCGACCAAAAATAAGGATGCCGATAGATTTTGCCGTGTTTGCCCTGAATCATGTCCAATTTGATTTGCCGCAGAGATTCTGCCAGAGACATTTTTTTATTTTCACGGTTTTCAAAAAAGCCGCCGCTCAAAACGCTTGAGGATTTGTCCGCCACGGGACAGAGCGTCACGGAAACCGCAGGCGTTCCCGCATACATAAAGGCTCGTGTCAGTCCTCTCACGCCCTCGCCTCGGATATGATCGCCTCTGCCGGTATCGCAGGCAGACAGCACCACGAGATCGGCGTTGAATTTCAACTCGAAGGTTTCCGCCATGGTGAGAAAACCGTCCCGGTCTTTGTCTGTAGGATCGGGAACAGAAAGCGCAAGTGCAGGCTGATTCACGAGGCTGGTTTTTTTCTCATTCGGCAGCAGACCGTGACAGGAAAAGACCACGTAACGGTAGTCATCCAATTTCTTTTCCTGATAGAATTTGAAGACATTGCTTTCCGATGCTTTTTCCTGAAGTTGAAACGCGGCTTCGGGCGCATTCAGGAGTTTTCCGATGCCTCTGACTTCCTTCTCGGTTTCCGGCAGTTCGCACAATTTCTCACCCATGAGATCAAGATAACTCCGAACTCTCATTTGATCAAGAGAAATATCTGCCGTATCGCCGCCTTTTGTGAGGCTGAAACACTTATTTTCCTTTGCGCCGTATTTGGGATGAGCAAAGGCAAGCAGGGGATTTGCAGGCTTTTCTTTTCTCCGACTTTGGGCGTCCCGCAGAATTTTGAGCAGCGAAGCCGAGGAAAGATATGCCACCGCATGGTCTTCAAGCAGATACCGCTCCCCTGATCCCAATGCTTCAAAGGGAAGTCCGTAAAGCGAAGCGGTCGGAACGACATACAGCAGCTTTGCGCCGGAAATAAGGGGGCGGGCTTTTTCCGGTATGAGCAGATCGTAAAGCTCCTGTCCTATCTTCCTGATTTCCTTGAGAGAGGTTTCAACTTCTGCTTCAAAATTTTTCTGAGATATGATTTCTTTGGCTTTCTGATTCATGGCTCTCAGAATGACTTCCGGTTCTTTGCGGAATTTATTCACTTTTTCTTCAAGGGCTTTTTCGCCGATGCCAAGGGGGAAAAAGCCGAACCGGTCTTTGCCTACAATCCAGAGGCAGGTGCTTTCTTCCATGACATTGTAAACGAGCAGGGCTTCGCCGTCCTGAAGCACGGTGTTTTGAAGGTCTTCGAGTTTCACAGGCTTGGGATATTTCAGCGCATAATAATCCGGATAATCTTTTCTGATGCTTTCCTGCAATGCGATCTGTTCCTTTGAGATATTCTCAATCTCTGTCTCCAATTCCTGAATGAGTTTTTTATCCTGCTGCTCAAAAGATTTGGAGCGTGCATCTGTAAGGCGGGAACGGGTTTTATCAAGCCGGTTTACGAGTTCGCTTTCTTTATCTCGCATTTCATCCGGAAAACCCTCGAAATTTCTTGATCCGGATTCGCCCATCTGTTCAAGGAAAACCCTGCCCTGTTTGCGCTCGAAGATTTCAAAGCTTCTTTTGTCATAGCCTTTTGTCGGGTCTTTTTCATGAAGCTTTTTCAGGAGCGTGATGAATTCGTCATAGACACCGATTTTGTCCTGCATGAAAGAGGTTCTGATTTCTTTTTCCGAAATGCCTTCCCGCACTTTTTCAATCATGTCCAATGATTGCTCATAATTCTTAACTGCCTCATCATATTTCTCTAATTTGCCCTGTGCTTGAGCAAGCCCTCGTTGCGCTACCCACAAAGCATCCGGTGCGCCGATGTCGGAGAATATTTTCATGCTTTGGGAAAAAAAAATTTCTGCCTTCTCATACTGTCCGAGATCAGAATACACCAAGCCGATATTGGTGAGGTCCGCCCCCTCGCTCCGTCTGTGTCTATTATTCTTATGAATTGACAGAGCTTGCTTGTGGTGACTCAGTGCCTTGTCATACTGTCCCAGACACTTATACGCCAAACCGATATTGCCGATGAGATCATCATCGCCACTTATATTGCTGATTTTCTTATTAAATGCCATAGCTATCTCGTAACACCCCAGAGCGTCGCCACACTGACCCCGATATAGAAACACATTTCCGATGTGCATAAAGACGCGAGTGTCTTTGCTATGAATTGTCAAACTCTGTTTATAATAGCTCAACGCCTTGTCATACTGTCCAATATCTTGATACACCATGCCGATGTTGAGAATAGCGTCTAAAATTGCTTTCTTATTTTCCGCTTTTTTTGCAAACTCCAGCGCCTTTGTCCAATGGGCAATGGCTTCTTCATATCGGGCAGCAGAATAGGCTTTTTCGGCATAGCCAGTTTCTTGTAGATAGTCTATTTCCAGATAGTCTATTTCTGCACTATTCAGAACATCTGCGTCCGCTTTTTGCATTACATGCATTACATGTAGCTCCCTTGCCAGCATGTTACCAATTGCCTCTGCGGTTTTGCCATATTCATCTTTCCTCTGGCCTACTTTCTGTAATACCTCCTGCACCATCTTTGTGGCTTCCGGGTTTTGCATTACAAGCTGCTTGATTCTCTCTAAATCTCTCTTGTGAAAAGCATCCACAAATTGCTTGATAAGTTCTGGGGGTGTGATTTCAGTTTTTATATCCTTTATGTCAGTTATGTGAATACCGATTTGCCCTCCCTGCAAGACAACAGTTTTCGTAACACCGGCTCGGATGAATTGCAATTCAACCTCTTTTTTTGAACTATTAGATTTTACTGTATTAATAAGTTGTTCAGCACTGTTTATTTGCTGTCCTGCATAGGAAATGACAATATCCCCTCGCCGTAACCCCTTTTTCTCTCCTTGTCCGTCTTTCACCACTTTAACTATCAGAATGCCTTTTGCGCCGTTAAACAGTTCAGGCTTGCTTTCACGCAATTGAATCGCCTGTTTAATCAGTTCCGAATCATCCGTTTCCTGCGGAGAAAGTTCCGCTATTCCGCCCGCCGCCCAAAACCACGCCGCCGCCATTGCCAGCATGATGATAACAAGCTGTTTTTTCATGGTGTTTGTCCCTCATTGTGGGTGTTGATTGTCTGCCCATTGTCTGAACCCTGATTCAAGGATTACAGGATTAAAGGATTTCTGTCAGGCATCTTTACTTTCTGAATTTTAACAGAGAGTTCGGTACAGGCTGAACAGAAATCAGGAAAATCCTTTAATCCTTATAATCAGGGTTCAGACAGCGTACACAGTCTGAACCCTGATTCAAGGATTACAGGATTAAAGGATTTGTGTCAAGCCTTTTGACTTTTTGAATTTTAACGGAGAGTTCGGTACAGGCTGAACAGAAATCAGGAAAATCCTTAAATCCTTTAATCAGGGTTCGGACAGCGTTCAAATGTCTGAACCCTGATTCACTTGATTAAAGGATTTGAGGATTTGTGTCAAGCGTATATTATATCTACAAGGATTGTGTTTAAGCAAGGATTACTCGGCGTTCCCGTAATCCTTGCTTACACACAATCCTTACAGATGTAGGGTGGGCATGAAATGCCCACCTTTCAATTACCACAATGTTCTCAATCCGAAATCCTGATAGTCATCGAACTTTTTATCCTTCGATATCAGAACGAGATTTCTTCTGATTGCCTGCCATATAATCAGCCTGTCAAACGGGTCTTTGTGTTCAGTTCTCGGAAGTTTGTAAAAAGAAGCCATATCCTCCTGTGATATATCCAAAGAAATAACTTCAATTTCTCCTGCTTTTTGGGGAAGTTCATCAGGTCTGATTCCTCTCAATTCTAATTTTCCGATAGAATATTTTAAGGATATTTCCCAATAACTGATAAGGCTTACATATACCTCATTGTCAGCGTCGCTCAGAATATATTTAGCTTTATCAGAGAGTTTATCGTCGTCAAATAAAACCCACAGAAATGTATGGGTATCAAGCAGATAGCTCATTCTCCCAGAAATTCCTCATCAGTCATTTTGAAATCATCTTTGACGGTATAATCAGCTTTGCCCTTCAGAATGCCAAGCGGCCTCGGTTTCTTTTCCGAAAGCGTATTGCGGACTTCTGACCTGCATGTCGGCTTAACAATGACCTCTACCTCCGATTGTTCAAAATATTCGGGCAGATTCAAAATAAGCTGACCGTTTTTCACAACAGCGTGTTTTTTTATTGTTTGCATATTATTCCCCTTTGGTTGAACAGAAACTGACCCTGATTAAAACCCTTATTCACTTGATTAAAGGATTCACCTGATTTCTGTCAAGCCTTTCAGACTTGTCGGATTTTACTGACCGGTATGAACAGGTTAAACAGAAATCAGGAAAATCCTTAAATCCTTTAATCAGGGTTCGGACATTTGAACATTGTCCGAACCCTGATTCACTTGATTAAGGGATTCACCTGATTTCTGTCAAGCCATTCAAACTTGTCGGATTTTATTGACCGGTATGAACAGGTTGAACAGAAATCAGGAAAATCCTTAAATCCTTTAATCAGGGTTCAGACATTTTAACAGACCCGCTTGAACAGGCTGAACAGAAATCATGCAAATCCTTTAATCAAGTGAATCAGGGTTCAGACAGTGTTATCAGGCTTTACTCCCTGCCAACAGCTTATTGTTATGCACCCTGTTAAACTCCAGACTTTTCCCCCCGAAGTTGAGCAGCAATCCGACTTCCATCTGATAAGCCTCCAAGTAATTTTTTGCCTGCGCCAGATGCTCCGGTTGTAACTTCAGTACGGCTTTTATCTCTGTCATAATACATTTTTCCACAAAAAAATCAGCTCTCCGTGTGCCGATTTGCTCATTGCGGTAAAACACCAGCATCTCTTTTTCTCTCTCAAAGCTCAGTCCGTTCAGCTTCATTTCAATAGCCAATGCCCGCTGATATATCACCTCCTGAAATCCGTTGCCGAGAGCCGAGTGGACGGTCATGGCGCATCCGATGATTTTCCCTGTTATTTCTTCGTATTTCATTTTTGTTTCCCCCATTGTCTGAACCCTGATTCACCTGATTAAAGGATTTGCATGATTTCTGTCAGACCTCCCCGGCTTTCCGAATTTCCGGAACAGGCTCATCTCAGTACAGGCTGAACAGAAATCAGGTGAATCCTTTAATCAGGTGAATCAGGGTTCAGACAGTGTTCAGGCATCTAAAGAAAACAGAACCTTTCCGGATTACCATATTTCTCCCTCATTATTTCCCGCGCCTTCAAACCATGCTGCTGTATCAAGCTGTTCCTTACATACTGATTCATCTGAAAAAACCGAATCATAGACATCTCTTGCCATACGGTCTTTTTCTCCTGATATTTTTTCAGGTTCTGCAAGAATGCAAGAATGATGATTTCCACATTTTTTCCGATCATATTTTTAAATTCAGGCAGATACAATGTATCCGAATTTATCTTTTTTTTTATTTTCAATGCCTGCATCGGGGGTTCTCCTTTTTTCGATTTTCATATTTCACGGTATCCATAAGTGAAAACTGACTGATTTTTATAGGAAAGTCAAGCATTATTTTTGAAATATTTGCAGAACGAATCTGCACAGATTTTTCACGAACTGAAGGACACGAATTTATTCATTATTTTATTCGTGAAAAAAATCGTGTTCATTCGTGGCAAAAACTCACAGCCACAGCGTCCCGATCAGCAGCGTGATGAGCGTAAGAATCAGCCCGACCTTGAAGTAGGCAAGAAATCCCATCTGAACATCCGCTTCCTGCGCTTTTTCCGCAACAATGAGATTTGCCACCGAACCGATCAGCGTGAGATTTCCCGCAAAAGTGGAGGACATTGCCAAGAGCATCCAGAGCCGGTCGCTGCCGCCGAGATGCTCGATCATCGGCTGCATCAGAATCACCGCCGGCACATTGCTCACAAGGTTTGAGAGAAACGCAGTCGCAAGAGAAAGTCCCACACGGCTTCCCAGACTTTCATCGGTGAGATACGCCGCGCCGAATTCAATGAGATGTTTCATGTAGCCCGCTTTTTCAAACGCGCCCATGACCACAAAAAGCCCGGCAAAAAAAAGCAGAAGGGTCCAGTTGACATTTTTCAGAATATCTCGCGGCGGGATGTAACCGATCAGAAAAATCAGAGACATACCCACCAGCACTGCCAGCGGATAGCCGGTACCCGCAATAAACAAAGCCAATGTAATCGCCAGCGCAAACAGCGTCTTATACAGAATACTTTTTTTCAGGGGCGTGACGGTGATTTCAACCGGCGGCATGGGATTTGTGTTGATTTCCCTGCGGAACATCAGCCGGATGACAATGTAATTGACGCCCAGCCCCGCGGCAACCGGCGGCAGCATGACAATGAGAAATTTCAGAAAAGGAATGCCGGACTGAATGCCGATATACATATTCTGGGGGTTGCCCGTAATCGTCATTGCAGAGCCGATATTCGAGGCAGTAGCAATCGCAATGAGATAAGGCAGGGGATTCAGCCTGAGATAACGGGTTGATCTCAGCAGAATCGGCGTGAACAGCAGACATATCGTATCATTGACAAAAAAGGCGGAGAGAAATGCCGAACTGAAAATAGTCGAGAGCAGCAGCCGGTCTGTGGAGCGGGAAGTTCTGACGAGAAACAGCGCGACATGCTCGAAAAAGCCTGAAAATTCAAGATAGGCAATCATGACCATCATGCCGAGCAGAAAGGTAATCACATCCCAGTCTATGAAGGAATAGGCTTCGTGAATGTCCAGAAGTCCGGTAAGCAACAGCAAAGTGCCGCCGATGGTGACGCCGGAAGGGCGGTCAATCCGCAGCCCGGGAATGCGCTGAACCGCAATGAAAATGTAGGTAATGATAAAGATGAGTAAAATAAGATAACCGTTTTGCATTGTTGTCCTTATAAGTTAAGCCCCCGCAATTCCCCCCTTGAGGGGGGCAGGGGGGTGTTTTCCCGGGTGAAAGGTCTCTGACCTCTGACCTCCTCCATCACACCCCCATGCCCCCCTCAAGGGGGGATTTTCAGCGTGAAATCATGCCCCCCTACGCATAAAAAACAAAATCCTATATCAGAATCTCTTCTGACAGTCAATCATTACAGGGAGCAAAATCAATTTTAGGGTTTGAATCAAAGGAAAAATATGATACATCCTTTTGCAGAAGGAGAAACAACCATGTTTCATTTGAGAAAAGAAGGCTATTCATCAAAAGCCGCGGGTTTGCCCCCGGGTTCTCTGATTTATGTGGGCGCAAAAAAAACGGAAAAGGTCAGCGTCAGGGTGATTGACTATGATGAAAGCCGATTTCAGGAAAATACTGTTGAAAATATCGGAGAATTTCTCATCTCTCAACAAGTTGAAACTGTTGCTAAAAGCGTCAGATGGATACACATCAGCGGCCTCCATGAGACAGAGATTATCGAAACCGTGGGCCAGCATTATCATATTCACCATCTGATTCTGGAAGATATTCTCAACACGGTTCAGCGTCCCAAATTGGAAGACTATGAAGACTGTCTGTTCATGGTGGTGAAGATGTTCTGTCATAACGGAAATGAGAACATTTCCGCAGAACAGCTCAGTCTGATTCTGGGTCCCGGGTTTGTCATCTCTTTTCAGGAAGGAGATAAAGATATTTTCGAGCCGGTCAGAAAGAGAATCAAAATACCTCAGAGCCGTTTCAGAAAAGCAGGGGCGGATTATCTCGCATATTCGCTTATAGACACCGTAGTGGATTATTACTTCAAAGTCATTGAAGTGATTGAAGACCGGCTTGAAGCGGTTGAGGATGATTTGTTTGCCGAATTTTCACAGGAAGTTTTGCAGAAAATCCATGAACTCAAAAGAGAGATTATTTTTCTGCACAAAGCGGCGCTGCCGCTCAGAAGCGTGATAAGCGATCTGGAAAGAACAGATTCGACCCTTGTTCCCGATGCCACGCATATCTATATCCGAGACCTTTACGATCATGTGATCCGCATTGTTGACATTGTTGAAACTTTCCGGGAAATCGCAACAAGTTTATTGGATATTTACCATTCATGCCTGAGCAATAAAATGAATGAGATCATGAAAATGCTGACGCTCATCGCCACAATTTTTATTCCGCTGACCTTTATTGCCGGAGTTTACGGTATGAATTTCAGATACATGCCGGAACTTGAATGGCGCTGGGGCTATCCGCTCATCTGGCTTGTGATGATTGCGGTCGCGATTGGAATGGTCATCTACTTCAAAAAAAATAAATGGTTATAAATTCAAATCCGAAGAGTGCAAACTGAGTTTCTCAAAGAAACTCAGTTTGTTATCCAGTTTGTTACCGGGCTGTAGGCACCGCCGTAAATTCAATCCTCATCTTCCAGAGCGCGAAGGCAGTCCTGGGGAAGCCGATGCGTTCCCTTTCCTTCGAGACTGACCTCCACGAGGGCATCCGGATCGTTGATAGCCATATCCGGATCAACAATAATGCCGTGCAGTCCTATATATTCATCCATATAGTCTTCCCATATCTCATCTTCCGACCGCCTGAATATCTCGATTTTCTGACCTTTGCGAAACGTCATAGCTTTCTCCTTTTCACGTGTTCGAGGTTCGAGGTTTGAGGTCAGAGGTCAGAGGAAAATAATACCCCGAACCTCTGACCTCTGACCTCTGACCTCTAAACTCTGACCTCTACCCCATAACCTCCGAATGCGATATTGCCGCTTTTTTCTTTGCACAGGCGCCGCAGAACGCATGGATGCCGATGCTCGGACTGACTGCCTTGTCTGTGCGTTTCCGTACATAGTCAAGGTATCTGGCAGGACCGAGCGTCGCGCCGCATTGCTCACAGTACAGCAGCTTTTGACGGTTCAGCACGGTTCCGCACAGAGACAGCACTCTTTCGCCTTTGACATCCTGTATCTGCATGGCATGATTGGGACAGTTTGCCGCACACGCGCCGCAGGCAATACACCGTTCTTCCGTACTTCTGAAATCTGTTGCCACCGGATGGTCAAAATTCAGATAGCCTAATTTCAGCGCGTCAATGCTCATTTTATCCCGGCAGATTTTCACACATTTGCCGCAACGACCGCAGATGTCGCAGCGAAGACAGCGCCGGGCTTCCTCCCGGACCGCATTTTCCGAATATCCCAGTTCCACCTGCTGAAACAGGGTACGGCGACGGTCAATATTCAGCAGCGGCATCTCCGGCCGTTTTAAAACCATTTTCGTCGCCGCGGGAACCTGCAAAAAATCTGCTCTGGACTGACGCACCGGAACCCGGGGCATTTTAGGCTGAGGAATCCCGGACAAATAGCGGTCTATGGATTCTGCTGCTTTTTTCCCGCCTCCGATGGCTTCGATAACGGTGGCAGGACCCGTCACCGCATCTCCGGCAGCGAAAATTCCCGGACAGGAAGTCTCCATGGTAGTCATATTCACGTCAATCGTATGCCGCCGGGTCCATTTCAGATCGGAAAGCGACAGCATTCCCTCGGCATCCACCTGCTGACCGATGGCACTGATAACAGCATCCGTGGGCATAAAATAATCGCTGCCCGGAACCGGAACCGGCGATTTCCGTCTGCTGCCCTCTGTTTCCTTCATTTCGGCTCTGAGACATTTCAGCGCAGTGACTTTTCCCTTTTCTCCCACAATCTCCACAGGCACTGTGAGAAAAGAAATATGAATGCCTTCTTCTTCTGCCTGCTCCACTTCTTCAATATCTGCGGGCATTTCCGAGCGGGTTCTCCGATAAGCTATAGTCACATTCGGGCATCCGAGTCTTAAACAGGTTCTTGCCGCATCAATGGCAACATTTCCGCCGCCGATGATAATGACGCGTTTGCCCGGCATCCGACGGTCCCCGAGTGCCACCTGTCTTAAAATATCTATGGCGTCAATGACCTGCGGAAAGTCATTTTCTCCCGGAATGTTGAGTTTCAGGGATTTGTGCGCGCCGATGGCGAAAAAGAATGCCTCAAATCCTTCGGCTTTCAGCGATTCCAGCGTCACATCCGAGCCGAAGCGGGTATTGAAACGAAATTCGACTCCCAGTTCCTGAATCATTGCCGCTTCCCTGTCAATGACTTCTCTGGGAAGACGATATCTCGGAATGCCCACCATCAGCATTCCGCCGGCTACGGGCAATGCCTCAATGACTCGCACCTGATAGCCTTTGAGAGCCAGATAATAGGCTGCGCTCATGCCGCCCGGACCTGCGCCGATCACGCAGACTTTTTTGTTTTTATCCGGCTCTTTTTCCGGATTCTGATAACTCTGCTCCGACATGGCGCGTTCCGCGGCAAAAGCTTTGAGAAATTTGATGGAAACGGCTTTGTCCATACGCGCCCGCACACACATGAACTCACAGGGGCGGGTGCATACCAGCCCGCAGACCCAGGGAAAAGGATTGTCTTGCCGGATGATATTGATCGCTTCGGCGTCCATTCCCATTCCGATGAGCGTAAGATAAGTCGGCACATCTATTCCCGCGGGACATGCGGTCTGGCAGGGCGCAGGCGCCAGTTTCACGCAGTCGCCGGTGGAACAGTTGTGCGTTTTCACATGGCTTGCAAATACTTCAAAATGCTCCTCCAGATCGGAGAGAAGCTTTTTTCCGGATTCAAATCCGGCTTTGTCGTCGCTTTGAGTCATCATCTCCAGCGTCAGGGATTTCACAGCATTCAGATGCTCGCTCCCTGCTCTGCCCCAAGCCACATCTTCTATAAGCTCCAGTATTTCTTCCGCAATTCTCCGGGTTTTCGGATGACTCAGGCTCCCGGAAGAGATAATATTTCTCAGATCGGTGACGGTACGATTGACCGGACAATTTGTAACAGATGTCATGTTCCCTCGCTTTATAAACCGCATTCTAAGGCTGCCACAATTTTGGCATGTCTTTCGCGCCGGACCCGAGGCATATCTTCGGCAAGTCCGAAGTGAAGACAGTGGCTGGTGCATATTGTGACACACGCGGGTTTCAGCCCCTGATCTATCCGGTCCATGCAGTAGTCGCACTTGATCACGGTCCCGGTTTCCGGATTCCACTGGGGCGCGCCCCAGGGACAGGCTGACATGCAGGTTTTGCAGCCTACACATTCATCCTGATTGATAAAAACAATACCGTCTTCGGGTCTTTTCTGCATGGCGCCGGTGGGACAGGCTGCCACACACCAGGGTTTTTCACAATGAAAACAGGGCATAAAAATATAGGCTGCCTTAGGCATACTGCCAACAAACTTGGGTCCGACCGTGACGATATGGCAGAGTCTGGGACCCGCCGGCAAAGATTTATTGGTCTTACACTGAATTTCACAGGAATGACATCCGATACATTTTCGGGTATCCTGAAACAGATAGTATTTGCTCATTATTTCTTTCCTCTCATTCGGGTGCAGTAAACCTTGCACTCATCCATCATAGTAAAGCGGGTTTCAAACCCGCTCTACTGTGACAAAGGTTTCATGCAGCGCGGGACTGCCGCCGATTTTATCCGAGACATTTGCCTGCAATACGGTGTCTGCCATGCCTTTATTATAACAACGTGAAGCCGCAGCCGCAGTATGTCCGAAACCGTGAAGCATGAATACCGTTTCAGGATGAATCAGGTCTGTGACAAAGGCTTTGATTTTACCGGAACCCTGTTCCGAGGCAACGGTCACAGTGTCATTGTCGGCAATGCCCAGCGCGGAAGCCTTTGCCGAATTGATCCAGAGAACATTTTCCGGGCATATTTCGTTCAGATAGAGGTTGTTCTGAGTGGAGATATGCGTATGCAGGGCAACGCGTCCGGTCACGAGTCTGAACTGTCCGTCTGAAGGCTGAGGAATCGGCTCATATTCGGGAAAAGATTCAAATCCGGCATTTTCCAGCAGAGAAGAACGGAACTCGATTTTTCCCGAAGGCGTTTTGAATTTGATGCCTGTTTTTCTGTCCCAGAAAATCTGCTCTTTTCCGTAAGCCACAAAACCTTTTGCCTCAAAATCTTTCAGGGAAAAGCCGGTTCCCTCCAACTGCCACTGCACGAGTTCTTCCATGCTGTTATAGGGAAAATAGCTCCCGATGCCGAGCCTTTCCCCAAGCTGTTTCAGAATCATTGCGCCCTCGCGGGTGTCGTAGCGCGGGGGAACTGCCTGTCTGCGTATGAACAACTGGGGTTTCAAGCCGTCTGCCTGCTGAAAGCAGTCGGTCCGTTCCAGATACACGGACTCCGGCAGAATCACATCCGAATACCATGCGGTTTCGCTGTGGTTAATATCTATGGCGACAATCAGATCGAGTTTGTCCAATGCTTTGCGGGTAAGGTTTTTATCCGGTATGGACATCAGCGGATCAAAACGGAAAGCAATCAGCGCTTTGACAGGATAGGGATCATCATTGAGAATCGCTTGCGGCAGCATCTGACCCACGCCGTGATTGGGGTCCGGCAGCGGAAAATCAGGCGTTCCCACTTTGTCAAAACGCGGCATTTCGATTTTGGGAAATTTCTGTTCTGTGAGTTTTCTCGGTGCTTTCGCGCCCACTTCCCCGGGACCTTTTTTGAAGAAAAATCCGCCTTTTGCCTCAATGCTCCCCATGAGGGCATTGAGCATCATAATTGAGCGGCGCAGATAAATTTCATTGGTATGACTCGCGCCCCTATAGCCGAAATGAAAGATCACCGAAGGTTTGTCTTCACTCATCTCTCTTGCCAAAGCCCTCATTTCGGCAGCCGGAATGCCGGTTTCTTTTTCAGCCCATTCCGGCGAATACTTTTCGACAAATGCCTCAAGATCGGACAAGCCATGCACCCATCGCTCAACATAATCCGTGTCATACAGTTTTTCTTTGAGAATGATATGAATCAGCGCGTAGTTGAGCGCAAGATCGGTTCCGGGACGGATCATCCAATAGCGATGCGCCTTTGTGGCGGTTACGGTCACTCTGGGATCAATATAGGTCAGTTTTGCGCCTTTGTCCAAAGCTTCCATAAGCGTATTGACTTCTTTTACCGATATGGCTTCAAAAATATTTCTGCCGTAGAGAACAATCTGCCGGACGTTTTTATAGTCCATGTTCATCTGTGCGTCTGTATAGCCGAACAAAGACCGGCACGCGGTATTGACCGAGCCTTTGCAGACCGCATCATGCGTAAAATGGTTCGGGGATTTCAACGCCTTCATAAAAGTTTTGCTCACATGGGTCGCCAACTGACCGCGCTCTCCCAGAACAATACTGTGAGGTCCGTGTTCTTCGATGATTTCTCCGAGCTTGTGCGCAACAAAATCAAGGGCTTCATCCCAATCTGCTTTCCGCCATTTGCCGGAACCCCGTTCACCGACACGAATCAGCGGGGTTTTCAGTCTTTCATTGTCATACAGCAGAGAAATGCCCGCCGCGCCTCTGGGACAAAGGCTGCCTTCGATTCCCGGCACATGCGGATTGCCTTCTATCCATTGAACCCGATTGTTTTTTACCAATACTTTGATCGGGCATCGCACCGAACACATAAAGCATAAACTGTAAACGGTTTTGTCTGTCATGTTCTCTCCTTGCTTTCAACAATTATGTAGGGTGGGCAGAGCGCAGATCAGATGCTTAAAAGCCAGATTTGTTGATGCGCTCTGCCCACCCTACGTTTTTCATCAAGTGCATAACTCCTATATATTTATATTAATCCCAATGAGCATAATATCTGCGGCTCTTGGTCTGCGGTCTCATCTTCACGGACAATACAGAGTCTGTATTCTTCCCTGAGCGAAGTCGCCAGTTCCGCGAGTCCCATATCCGAAATGCCGGCTTTCAACTGTCTGCCGATGGTTTCACGGGCAAATTCTTTTAACGGAAATCTGTAAATATCTTCAATCGCGTGTTTCAATGACTCATTGACAAAAAGCGTATTCCGATTGCTTTCATAATAGCCGATTAAGCGCATATATGCCCGGTATCTCACGCCTGATTTTTTCCCCAACTGACCGCCGACGGTCTTTTCAATATTTCTCATAAATTCAATGCTTTTTCCCACAAGTTCATGATGATGCGCCGATCTGATTTCCGACGGTGTATCCGCGCTGCATCGCGCTGCTTTCAAAATGGCAAACTGGGAATAGGTGATCAGTTCTCCTTTTGGATTGACCCATACCAGCACATCATTGTCATCAGCAGTCCGGGCATAAACAATCACACCCTGTTTTTCTCTTTCTCCGGTGTTTTTTTTGGCAGAATAAATCATATCAGACAAATCCGGGATAATCTTTTTCAGTTTCGGATCCGCGTCTGTGGCGTTTTTCCAGATTTGAAATGAGTAGGAAGCCAAATCCACTTCGCTGTCTTCATCGTCATCCAGAATACCGGATTTCTCATTGTAGAGATCACGGATATTGACCGGATCGCCGTCAAAAAAAGTTTCATCTGTTCCGACCACTTCCGCGTTTTCTCGGATACGGTGTTTCAGCCGCTCTCTTAAATTGATAATCTGTTCTACTCCGTCTTCAGGCAGAAATGAATAGCATAAAATTTTTTCCGCTTTCTGACCGATTCGGTCCACTCTGCCCGCGCGCTGAATCAGACGGATAATTGCCCAGGGCAGATCATAATTGACAATAATATGAGCATCCTGCAAATTCTGTCCTTCGCTCAGGACATCTGTTGTAATGAGTATCCTAAGTTCATGTCCCGGCTCAATGCTTCTGTTATTGCTCACAGGGCTGAAGCGGTAAGCATAAGCTGTGGGATTTTCATCTGTTCCGGTAACACACGCGCTTTGTTCCAGATTCCGCTTTTTCAACTGCGCTTCCAGATAATATGCCGTATCTGCAAACTGAGTGAAAACCAGAATCTTTTCTTTGCTGTGGATTTTTGTGCATAAGTCATGCAGAGCGTTCAGTTTCCGGTCTTTGTCAGGATTCGGATTCGGAGCCATGTTCAGGATTTCCAGCAGATTCCGGGCATCTGCGAGCAGATCGTTTTTCAGTTCTTTGACAAAAAATTCGCTCCGTATCCAGTCAAACCGGCTTTCATACACCGTGCTGAAAGACTGATACACGGTCTCTGCCTTGTCATAACAGCATTGCTCATCCGGCACAAGCCAAGTCTTTTCTTCGCTGCGGTCGTTCTCGTCCATATCCGCATCCGCATCCGCATCTTCGAGAAATTCGTCCAAGACATGCGCTTCCTGTGTTCCGACGGGCAAAGGCTGCTGATTTTCAATCGCATAAATGAAAATGAAATTTCTCAGGATATGACGGCTCAATGAAAGCAGAAAGGAATATCCGCTGCTTTCCAGACGCTTGAACAGATTGGTGCGGGCAAATCCCATGAGCCGTCTGCCTGCACGGGAAAGATTTTTCTTTACGGTTTCCTCAGCCGCCGTGGCTTTTACCAAAGACTTTTCATTCAGGTAGTTGCCCATGCCGTATCTCGGCAGATTCAGACTGTTGATGATACTGACCACTTTTTCTGAATAGAGCCGGGTACAGAGGTCTTCCTTATCTGCCGGATCAAATGGATATTCGGCTTTTTTTGCGATTCTATCGGGAAAATAGGAGCGTCTGCCGTCGGAAAACAGGAGATATTTCCGTCCGGTTTCCGCATCGGTTTCAGCGTAGTTTTCCTTGATAAAACTCCGGGTGCGCCGGATCAGATACAGGCGCATGAGTTCCCGCCAGTCATCGCTGAAGTCGCTTTGCTCAAAAGCAGAAAGACTTCTCGGGGACACATTGTGTTTGTCCATGAACTGCGTTTTTCCGCCGAGGCTTTGAATATAGCTTTCCGGGCTGATGCCCATGTCTTTGTCTTCCGGGATAAACAGGCGCAATTGATTGGAAAGGTCCGAGTAGTTTTTGTTGTAGGGCGTCGCTGAAAGCATAATCACTTTGCTGTCATTGAGCCTGATGTATTCCTCAATCGCCTTGTAGCGTTTGCCTTCCCGGTTTCTCAGATTATGGCTTTCATCAATAATCACCATGCGATACCGCCGCAGTTTGGGCAGTTGCGTCTGAACCATGCTCTGGGAAAGAACTTTTGCCCGCAATTGATAGCGGTGGATATAGTCCTCCCACATTTCCGTGATATTTTTGGGGCAGATAATCAGGGTTTCCAGAAAAAAATCTTCTTCAAAAATCTTTGCCAAAGCAGCGGCAATCATGGTTTTTCCCAAGCCCACCACATCGCCGATCATCACGCCCTCTCTTTTGTTCAGATAGCGGGCAGCCAGCAGCACGGCTTTTTCCTGAAATTCCAGAAGTTCTTTCCGAAAGACTTTGGGCAGGTTAAATTCTGTCAGACCGGCTCTGGCTTCACGGGAAAGATGATATACCATTTTCAGATAGACATAATAGGGCGGAATCAGGTTTTCCGATGCCCAACTGTCCGCGATGATGTCGGCAAGAGACGCTGAAATATCAATACACCATCGGTCGTTCCAGCGGTCGTCAAACCATTTTGCCAGCTTTCGGGCTGCATCCTGCTCCAGCACATCCACATTCAGTTCGCCCTGTGAAGAAAGTCCCGCAAAGGTCAGATTGCTGCTGCCCATATATGCGACAAGCGGGCTGATGCTGTCGGCTCTGAACAGGAGATAAAGCTTGGCATGAAGCGGGCGCAGAAACAGCTTGACGATGACTTTCTTTGCTCTGATCTGACGGGCTAATTGCTGCAAGGCATTTTCATCAGCGTTTGTGGGAATGCCGACGGTCAACTGGCTTTTAAATTCCTGTGCAAGCTGTTTTTTCAAACCCAGGGCTGCCTGATTGTCTATCATGGTTTGTCCGGCTGAGGAAAAATATTCACGGATCAGGTCTCTCGGCGTCTTGTGCATCCCCACCAGCAGACGGCAGCATTTTTCCGGTTCTCCGGCATAATTTTCAATATAATCAGAAAGATGTTTCCAGCCTCTCAGATTGAAATATCCCACGCAGAAATCCGAGCGGTATGACATTTCAAGCGTGGTTTTCAGCGCTTCGATGAGATGATTTTCAATGTTATCGTAGATTTTGGGCATGACAAGGGCTTATCCTATATGCTAATGATTTTTTTCCCTTCAGGTATCTGACGCATCAGTTTTTCCAGATTTCCGCCCTCGGATGCGTGGGCAATACATATCTCATCCGCCAATTCCGCCATAAGCTCATTTCTTTTCAGGGCAGTTTTCTGACTGACACGGATCACGGTTTCATCAAAAGGCGTGACCGCCAGCATACGATTTTGGCTCAAGGCGGTTCTGATTTCGGGTTCCCAGCGTTTTCTGATGCCTCTGGCAAGAGCCAATATAATGGGCTGTGCGCCTTTGAGCAGGTAATGAAGCACATCTTTTTCAATTGCAGAATGAAAACCGGAGATCACGCATCTGCCCCTGTTCCGCTGCTCGATTGCCCAGTCATAAGTCTTGAGGACAATATTTGCAGGGCATTTTCTGGAGCATAAAAAAGCGGTTTTTCCGAGTTTCAGGATGTCGGCGTTGCCGTAAGTAAAGAATTTCTGCATGATTTTTTTCAGTCGGTTTTCAGGATTTCAAGTTTATAATCTCCCTACAAAACGGCTTGCAAAGCCGTTCTACAGTAAAACGCCCCTGCTTAAAAAAGACGCACATCGTTTCTCTTCTGCCCGTTTTACAGTAAAACGATTTTTCAAATCGTTTCTCTTCGACAGATCGAAATGTTCCGGGAGGAGTGCAAAAATTCCGTTCCGAAAACATTATTCCAATCCTCGTCATCAAAAGGGTTATCCCAGAAGTCAATGCTGCTTTGAGCAGACAGTAACAGATCGTCGTCTATTTCATCAGCTTGCTGTTCTCGTGGTATTGAATACCTGCTTAGTAAAAATTCAATAAAATTAAGAACTTCACGTTTTGCATGTTCAGGAAGTTTTTCGATTTTCATCTGAATCTCTGTATCAAACATAATAAGATGCTCCTTTGCTTAATCATGTTCAAATCGCTCTTTACGTTTTTGTCTTGCGAAATTCATCGCACTTTGAGTTATTTCTCTGACAGACAAATCTTCCCATAAATCTTTGCGCCATTCTGTGTAATCAAAAGGCTCACGGATGTCTTGATTGTCAGAAGCAATATCGGTATCAAGGAAATATTCAGCGGTCATAAAGTTCCTCTCTTGTCCACGGCGTAACTGTTCCCGAACATTTTTCAATTATTTCAAACATCTCTGTTTTGTTATCTTTATTATCATCTGTAAGGGGTGAGATGATAATTTCGACTTTTCTGCCGATAAAGGGTAAAAGCTCCTTTAAATCGGTATTCTCGATTTGTTTAATAATTCTGAGCATATCTGTTTTCTCCTTGTTTTCTAATCGTCTGTATTCTCCAACTCCTTGCCCATGCGATATTTGATGTCATAGTTGATGATGAAGTCAAGTTCTTCGTCGCTGAAGCCGTAGTGCCGGGCGAGAACTTTGTCTATTTCGTCTATGATGGGTTTGGATTTTGAAGCTGTGAAAGATTGAATTTTGACTTCTCCGGTTTGTTTTTGATTCCTTATTTGAAACCATGAGTTTTCTATAAGATTTTCTTGTAACTCTTTCGACAACATAACTAAACGAAGTTCACTTAATATTGAGGTTGGAAACTTAAATGTTGTCAGATCTGAAGGATTTAATTCACGACAATTACTTCTTGAGTGATAATTCA
>DZCT01000329.1 GCA_022736535.1 Desulfatirhabdium butyrativorans
CGGATGTCGGGGTTTTTGATTGGGTGTTGGGGTTCGTTCCTCACCCCAACCTACAACTGCGACGGCGCAGCCGATGACGCAGCCGCATTTCCGGGCGTAACGGTGGTTGTTCCGGACGAACCCGAATGTCTGAAAGGCGACGTGAACGAAATCCCCGTCCAGACATTGTTCCATGGCGATAATCAGGTTAATCAGAATAATCATGTGAATCACAGTTCAGACAGCGGCGTGTCCCTGCGGGTCTGTCATCAGATAGCGCAGTCCTGTCAATCCTTTAATCAGACGAATCACGATTCAGACAGAATTTTCCGCAGCGCCGCCAGATTTTCATTCTCATCAAACACCGCCCGCACCGGAATCTTGAAACCGTCAATCGCATCGCTGTTGATCTCACCTGTCCGCACTTTCAGAGACAGTTCGTAGTAAAGATATGCCGGCGATCCGCCCCTGCTTTTCAGCACATATTTCTCAATTGTCTCTCCGACCGGATCCATGATCCAGTATTCCCCCACGCCGTGGGCGGCGTAGTCGTCATACTTGATGCTTCTGTCAATCTTCTCGGCCCGGGGAGAGAGAATTTCCGCAATGAAATCCGGGGCGGGAAATCTCATCTGCCCCGGCGTGAAAGCGGATGACTTTTCCTTTTTCCAGAAGCATATATCCGGCTCATAATCATTGCGGGTCAGCGAAATCAGCATTTTTTCATATCCCACAAATCCGAGACCGCGGATTCGCACATACATATCCAAGAGTTCCAAAAACAGCTTCCCGGCAATATTATGTTCAATTTTTACAGGCGAATGCACAATGACCTCCCCGTTGATGAATTCCGCTTTCTGATCTTCCCTGATTTCCTCATAAAACTGCTCCCTTTTTTTCTGCTCCTCCGAAAGCACCGCGTCAATATATCGCTGATACAGCGTCAGACGGGGCGAACGGACGATTTCCTCCAGAAATGACTCCATGACTTACCTCCGATGTTTCCGGCAATTTATTTATATTTTTTTTAACCGCAAAGGGCGCAAAGGTTTCCGCAAAGTTCGCAATGAAAACTGAAGAACAGCTTGCGCCCTCTGCGACTTCTTTGCGACCTTTGCGGTTAATATGTAAATCAAACGCCGATTTTTTTCTGCACTGCATTGACAATCTGCAAACAATATCGCTCGGTTTCCGCATGAGTGGGTCCCTCCACCATGACCCGGCAAAGCGGCTGTGTGCCGGAATAGCGCACCAGCACACGCCCTTTTTCGCCGAGACTTTCCTCTGCCGCCTTTATCTCATTCACAATTTCCGGAATCGTGTCAATTTCCGGCTTGTCCTTTACTGCCACATTCATCAGTATCTGCGGAAAAACACTCATAATTTCAGTCAGTTCGGAAAGAGGCTTTGACTCGGTTTTCATGGCTTCAATCAGCTTGAGAGCTGTGAGAATGCCGTCGCCGGTGGTGTGATGATCGAGAAAAATCGTATGTCCCGAATCCTCGCCGCCGATCACCGCCCCCGATGTCCGCATTTCCTGAAGCACATAGCGGTCGCCCACATCTGCTGTGAGATAATTGATTCCCATGTCTTTCAAAGCAAGCTTGAATCCGATATTGCTCATCACCGTGCAGACCGCCAGATTATTTTTAAGAATCCCCTTTTGTTTCATAACCTTTGCACAAATCGCCAGAATCTGGTCGCCTGTGATGACATTTCCTTTTTCGTCAACAGCGATGAGCCGGTCTCCGTCGCCGTCAAAAGCAAGCCCTATATCCGCTCCGGATTCGACAACCCGTTTCTGAAGTGTTTCAGGATGTTGAGAGCCGCATTTCTCATTGATATTTCTGCCGTCCGGCGAGACAGACAACGCTTCCACGTCAGCGCCGAAGTCTTTGAAAATCTGCGGCGCGACGCGGTAGGTTGCGCCGTTTGAGCCGTCCAAAACGATTTTCATGCCTTTAAGCGAAAAATCTCCGGGCAGGGCGGATTTGAGAAAATCCGCATACTGTTTTCCCGCGTCCGCTATCCTGAAAACTTTGCCGGTTTCCCGAACTGATTCGCACAGCGAAGCCGCCTTGCTGTTCAGGATCAAGTCTTCGATTTCCGATTCTTTTTCGTCGGGAAGTTTGTAGCCGTCGCTTTTGAAAATTTTGATGCCGTTGTCATAAAAAGGATTGTGCGATGCGGAAATGACAATGCCGGCATCGGCTTGCATTGACGCGGTGAGACATGCCACCGCAGGCGTGGGAAGAGTTCCGGCAAGATGGGCGTCTCCTCCCATAGAGCATATTCCTGAAACAATTGCATATTCAAGCATATAGCCCGATATTCTGGTATCTTTCCCGATGATGATTTTTGCTTGGTGTCGCTCTTTTTTGAAAAGCGACACTATCGCCCGCCCGATATTCAACGCCATTTCAGCCGTCATCGGATAGACATTTGCCGCGCCCCTGATTCCGTCTGTGCCAAAAAGCTTGCCCATGATCTGACCCTTTTAGTATTTCATTTTTTTTATGCCGCAGATTGATACAGATGTTCATCTGTATCCATCTCTATGCTTGAAAATTTATCTGACAAATTCTACACGACTCCGAATATTTGATTCTCGCTCCCACGCTCCGCGTGGGAGCGTCATGGCTGGGCGGTTCTGCATTCCCACACGGAGCGTGGGAACGAGAGTCGCCGGAAAAATTCAACTGCATAACTCTTACAAATTCTACACGACTCCGAATATTTTAACCAGAATTTTTTTGTAACTTTTTGGGAAGGAGCGCCGACTATATCAGTAAGAAGCGAAAAACGGTTTTCAATTTTCGGTAGTGGTGTAGAAGAGGTGATGAACTATGTCCCTGTCATTCTGAGCCGCAGCCCTGAGCGCAGCGAAGGGTCAGCGAAGAATCTCTTATTATAACAGTATATTATAAAAAAAGAGATTCTTCACTTCGTTCAGAATGACACCCCGAAAATCACCTATTCTACACCACTACCTGAATTTTTATGTCGAACTCACATGTTTTAACGCGTCAGAACTGTCAGAAGCTTTTCAAATTCCCGTTCCACTTTTTCCATAAGCAAAGGCATCGCATCCGTATTCCCCTGTCTTGCAGACCGTTCCATTTCAGCGGCTGCCCGAGTCAGTCTGTCCGCCGAGGCATTGGCAGCCATGCCCTTGACAGTGTGGGCATTGAAAATGATCTCATTGACATCGTTGTCTGTCACTGCAATTTTCAGGTTTGAGACAACATCTGAAAGATATTTCGGAAGGTCTCTCAAAAGTTCTTTCAGAATCTCTTCATTCCCGCTCAGACGTGCCAGAAATTCCTGACGGTCGAAAATCGGAATAACAGGTTCGAGGTGCGGGGTCAGAGGCTGCCTCTCACCTCTGACCTCCGACCTCTGACCCCGAACCAATTGCCTCCCGATGGCTTCAGCCAGTCTGACCGGATCAATGGGTTTGGCAACATAGTCATTCATGCCCGCTGCCGCATATCGCTCACGGTCTCCCTGCATGGCATTTGCAGTCATGGCGATGATCGGCACATTCCGGTTTGCGGATCCGGATTTTCTGATGATTTCCGTGGCCTCGATTCCGTTCATTTCCGGCATTTCTATATCCATCAGCACAAGATCGTAAGGCTTTGTCTCAAGAATTTCGACGGCTCTTTTTCCGCTGTCCGCAATATCCGCCGAAAGCCCCTGCTTTTTCAAAAGCGCCAGCCCTACCATCTGATTGAACTGATTGTCCTCAACCAGCAGGATGCGGGCCGGAGGCAGGTTCGGGGTCAGAGGTTCGGGGTCAGGGGTCAGGGTTTCTTTCACCTCTGACCTCGAACCCCGCACCTCGGACCTCTTCTCGAATATTGCTGTGAACCGGAAGGTGCTGCCTATGCCTTCCTGACTTTCAACGCCGATGTCTCCGCCCATCATTTCCGCAAGCCTCTTGGAAATGGCAAGTCCGAGTCCCGTGCCGCCGTATTTGCGGGTAGTGGAGGAATCCGCCTGCGAAAAGGCTTTGAAAAGCCGGTCCAGACGGTCTCGGGGGATGCCGATACCCGTGTCGGAAACTTCGAAGGTCAGAGGTACGGGGTCAGGGGTCAGGGGCAGGCCCTCACCCCTCACCCCGAACCTCGAACCCCGAACCCGGATATTTATCCCCCCTTTGTGAGTGAATTTGATCGCATTGTTTGCCAGATTGAGCAGAATCTGGCGCAGGCGTGCCGGGTCTCCGCCCAGATACGGATGAACGTCCCCGTCAATCTCCCGGGTCAGTGTCAGTCCCTTTTCATCAGCTTTCAGCCCCAGAATATTGACCACATCTTCAATGACTTCCGGGAGACTGAAATCCACGGTTTCCATATCGAGCTTTCCGGCTTCGATCTTGGAAAAATCCAGAATATCGTTGATTACGGAAAGCAGAGAATCGGAAGCCGTGACCACCATCCGGGCATATTGGCTCTGTTCCGAATCCAGATTGCTTTCCAGCAGGAGCCGAGACATATTCACGACCGTATTCATCGGCGTGCGGATTTCATGACTCATACTTGCCAGAAACTCACTTTTGGCGCGGGTGGCGGATTCGGCGGCTTCCTTTGCCTTTATCAGTTCTTCTTCCGCTTTTTTGCGATTGGCAATATTCCATACCGAATCCATGAGCAGAGTCAGTTGGCTGGAATCCGAATAGTCATAATGGGATGTCTTGTTTGCAACTCCGATAACCGCCACGATTTTTCTTTCGATAAACACCGGAACCGTCAGAAACTTATACAGAAGCGCATGTCCTTCGGGATAACCTTTTTTCAGAGGATTCGGAGCTTGAAAGTCATTGACAATAATCGGACGCCGCTGCCTGACCGCCTCGCCCCATATCCCGGTTTTGTCCAGATGATACAGGGTCTGAGGCTTTGCAACGGAACATTCTTTCATGACTTCTTTGGACCAGATATTCAGAGTGAATTCTTTGCTTTCCTCGTTGTAGTAATAGATATATCCTATTTTGCTCTCGGTCAGCAAGATCGCCTCATCAAGCGCATAATCGAGCAAATTTTTTACGCTGTCGGTCCGATACTGCGAAATTCTCAGAAGACTTTGAAGCCGGGCTTCGTTGCGTCTCAGGTAGTCTTCGGCCCGCCTGCGCGCCGAGATGTCATCCAATGCTGCAACTGCACAGCGATTGCCTTCAAGAATCACTGTATTGACACTGAAGCGCAGCCATCGCTGTCCCTTATCGAGACAGGCTTCCATTTCTTCGCCGTCGGTCCGCTCACCGTGTATGAGACAGCGTTTCAGCGCGTTCATCATCGGGCATGAGGGGCAATATTTCGAATAACCGCAGCCTCGGGGATCTTCATGGCGGTGAACGCAGGCAATGAGAACTCCGCAGCGCAGATTCAGAAATTCATCGGATTCTTTGGCAAAAAGCTGTTTCGCCGTCTGATTGGCGTTGATAATGCAGTAATCGCCGTCAACAATCAGAATGCCGACCGGCGCGGAATCCAGCAAAGCCTTGAGATTGGAACGCTCGGTGCGTAAGGCTTCTTCAGCCTGCTTTTGCTGCGAACGATCAATCCCGATACTGAGCGTCTTAATCAGTCGCCCCTCATCATTGTAGATTCCTTTATTCGACCAAGCCACCCATACCCTGTCGCCGTTTTTCCGCATGTTCTCATTTTCACTGCTATAATAGTCTTTTCGAATATGAACCATTTTTTCCCGAAGATCATGACCGCTCGAATCAACCGGCGGGACTATTGTTCCGACAACATTGCGCCCCAGGATTTCATCTTCTGTGAAACCGAAAAATTCGAGTCCGTATTTGTTCATATACAGAACAATCCC
>DZCT01000330.1 GCA_022736535.1 Desulfatirhabdium butyrativorans
ATTGTCGCAAGACTGGTTTACGGCTTCAGAATTGCTATATGTTTTTCCCTTGCCCTGCTGGTGACAAATTACACAATCGGCGTCAGCATCGGCAGTGCAATGGGATATTTAGGCGGAAAGTTTGATCTTTTTTTTCAACGGATTATCGAAATATGGTCGAATATTCCCTTTCTCTATGTGATTATTATCATCTCGTCAATTGTTGCGCCGAATTTTTTTATGCTGATACTGATTATGGCATTTTTCGACTGGATCGGCATGACATGGATCATGCGTACTGTGACGTACAGGGAAAAGGAAAGGGAATATGTGCTTGCGGCAAAAACCCTGGGGGCTTCGGACTCGCGGATCATCTTCAGACATATCATTCCGAATACCCTTGCCGTCATCGTCACTTTTGCGCCTTTTTCGGTTTCCGGAGGAATTGTCGCGCTGACATCTTTGGATTATCTGGGATTCGGGCTTCCGCCGCCCACGCCGAGCTGGGGCGATCTTTTGCAGCAGGGATGGGCAAATATGAACGCATGGTGGATTGTGGCGTCAGTGATTTCGGCGATGGTGTTCACGCTTCTCATCGTCACTTTCATCGGAGAAGCGGTAAGAGAAGCCTTTGATCCCAAGCTTCATACGACTTATGAGTAAAGACATATTCACTGTCGGCGTAGGGTGGACAAAGCGGAGCGTGTCCACCCGCCGAATTGCCGGAAGGCTTGTATTATTCTTTCTAAAATGCTATGATAGAGAATCTCAGCAGGATTTGGAGGCTGGGGATCAGGGAGCAGAGCAGCTCGCCGCCCCCTGACCTCTGGCCATAAACACAGAAAGGTGTGGCTATCATGATGATACTGACAATCGGCGAAGTGTTGCTTGACATCTTTCCGGATGGCAAAAGACCGGGCGGGGCCCCTTTTAATTTTGCATTTCACCTGAAATCACTGGGTCTGCCGGTTATCTTTGTCAGCAGGGTCGGAAACGATGAAGACGGAAATCTGATATTGAATCTGCTTAAAGAAAAGGGCTTTGATCTGAAATTTATTCAGACAGATACAAATCACAAAACCGGTCATGCGGCGTGTGAACTGAATACGGAAGGGATTCCCTGTTTCAATGTTGTCAAAGATGCTGCATTTGATTATCTCAGATACAGCGAGATGGAAAGCGCGCTCGATGAAAATATCGGGATGATTTATTACGGCACCCTGATTCAGCGAAGCCGGAAAAGCTCTGACACGCTGATGAAAATTCTCGGAAACAGAAAACCCGCGACCAAATGCTTTTACGATATGAATCTGCGTCCGGACTGCTACAGTGAAGATATAATAAAAGCGTCTCTTGCCCATTGCGATATTCTCAATCTGAATCAGGAAGAATCGGACATAGTGAAAAAAATATTCGGCATCAGCGGCGAAGACGAGGAACTTGCAGGCTATCTGATGGATAAATTGGCTGTCGAGTGGGTCAGCCTGACAAAAGGAAAATCGGGCAGCAGGCTGTTTACACCTCAGAAAGAATACGCCGTCCACATTCGGGAAGACAATGCAGATGTTGCGGATACGGTCGGCGCGGGGGACGCCTATTCAGCCATACTGGCAGTCGGATATTTGTCCAAACGGGACCCGCAGTTTATCATAGAACTTGCAAACCGGTTTGCAGGAGAAATATGCCGGATCAGAGGCGCAATTCCCGATGATGACAGGCTTTACAGGAAATTTCGACAGTGATGCAGAAGAGGTGATGAATCCTGTCCCTGTCATTCCGAGCTTTTTTTGTCATTCTGAGCGGAGCGAAGAATCTTTTATCATAACAATATGTTGCAGCAATGAGCTTCTTCACTGCGTTCAGAATGACACCTCAAAATTACCTGCTTCTGTACCGCTGCCCGTTATTTTACCCGTTATTTTAACAGATCAGACACACTGTTAAACAGCGCCAGAAAAAAATTACCTTCTATTTCACGAAACAGGACAAAACGCCCCTTTTCTCCTATAAACGGACGCAAAACCCATGCCAGTTGCGTTCCTATCACTATATAAATCAGTATCCATACGCTTATGACAAACACTTTGGGACGAGAACCGCTTCGCCGGGTCAGATACTGCATTCCCCGCCACAGCACCAGTCGAATTGAAAAGAACCCTGCTATCATAAACATAATCATATTCAAGAGACTTATAAATCTTTTCAGTTCGGTGATGACAATAAACAGCAGCAGTATGGGAGCCATGGAAACAAGAATGAAGCTCATCATATATGTGGAAACCAGCAACAGGGTCAGGGTCTGTTTCAGCGTCAGTTTGTAAGTGACAAGCGTGTTCAGAAGATACAGCACCGGCAGGCAGATCAGCAGGGTGCCGGTCAGCAGCATCGGCACTTTTATCAGCGAAGCGATGATCTGTAAATTGCCGGAAAATATACCCAGAAACAATCCGTAACCTGCTGAAAAGAGAAGAGCGTATAATGAAAAATACCTGATCTGGGCATCCAAATCTGTTTCAGTGTAAATTTTTTCAAAAATATATTCCCGTTCCTGCAAGAGCATCTGTCCGAAGCTGTAAGTTCCGAGTTTTTCAATCCGCTCTTTGCAGGTAGGCGTAATCGTATCAAAGCACAACAGCGCGTCACATTTGGGACAGGGATTCGCATCTTTCGGAATGCTCTGACCGCAGTTCGGACAGACGATGTTTCGGGATTCCTTCTCCGCGCTCTCCCTCTGCTGAGAAACATAGTAATTGTAAACTTCATAAATCACGCCGCACCGGGGGCATCTGATGTCTTGGGGCTTGCGCGGATAACCGCATTTGAGACATGTCGTCATGGCGAACCTCCTTTTGCTGATTGAGAATTGAGAATTGAGAAGTAATTATTTCTCAATTCTCAATTCTCAATTTTTTAATGTTCTCACTTCCCAAAGGGACAAACCGGATAACGGCACTCTCCGCAGCCCATGCAGAGTCCGCCGTGTCCGAGTTCGGCAATTTCATCAGGCGTGATGTCTTCTCCTGCCAGCACTTTCGGAAACATCAGATCGAAAATCGTTGTCGGATGGTAATACACACATGCCGGCAGTCCGAGAATCGGCACGCTGCCGATACGGGCATACAGAAACATGGAACCCGGCAGAATGGGCGCGCCGTAAGCGATAAGCCTTGCACCGGACTGTAAAACCCCGTTTTTCGTGGCGTCATCCGGATCAACGGAAAGTCCGCCGGTGGTCAGAATCACATCGCAGCCGGCATCTATGGACTCCCGAATCGCTTTTCCGATAATTTCGGGATCATCGGGAACTAATGTTTTTTTAAGGACTTCAGACCCGAATTCTTTGATTTTGACGCCCACATATTCGTCAAATTCGTCCCGAATCAGTCCGTTATAAATTTCCGAACCGGTAATCACCGCGCCGACTTTCATCTTTCTGTAAGGCAGTATCTGAAGAATCGGTCTGAATTTTTCGGCGACGGTCTCCAATTTTTCTATTTTCTCACGTTCAATGGTCAGCGGAATGATGCGGGTTGCCGCGACGGTCTGATCTTTCCGGCAGGGAAAATTGGTCTTCAATGTCGAAAGAACAATATGTTCCATTTTATTGATATTGAGAAGCCCGGCCGTATTGATTTTCAAAATCCCGTCTGTTTTGCTGATAATATTTGATTTTCCTTCACGGGGTTCTGTCCGGCGAAGATTTTCGCCGCACACGGCTGTTGCAATCCGCAGCGCAGCCTGATCTTCGTGAAGATGCGTGTCTGAAAGGTCTAATACATAAAGATGATTTTTTCCCATTTTCATCAACTCCGGAATATCTTCTTTCTGTACGATATGCCCTTTTTTGAATCCCACCCCTTTGAATTTTCCGGGAATAATGCGTGTCATATCATGAGCCAGTACCATTCCTACGGCTTCTTCAACTTTAACTGTCTTCATATTTTCTCCTCTTGCTGATTCATCAATACTTTCTGCAAATGCTGAAAACTGTAACGCTGTCCGTTTATCACGGCGTATTTCGGCATCACCGTCAGCCGAAAGATGAAAAGCGACATAATTTCCAAAAAAATCCCCAATATTTTGCTGATTTCCCGAATGTAATAGTCATCTGCATCCACAAAAACGGTTTTTTTGTTGTATCTCAAAAACTTCCATACGGTTCCGGTGGTGACGCAGCCGAAAATGTATTTGATGCCGTTTCCTTCTCTTTCATTCAGTATTTTGGACCCGATCATCTGCGCCATACATCGGGGAATGCCCCCGTTGATGTTTCCGTCTTTTGCAGCGACAACCGACAGCACGGGCATGGTCAGTTCCAACTGCTGTTCCGAAGGGCTGATCAGAAAATCGCACAGTCCGGTCAGTCCGTATTTCCGATTGACATCAAAAGAGATTCCTGAAAAAAGACTGATTTTATTTTCCAGGAGTTGTCTCACCTCTGCCAGCACGGGCGCGATAATAAATTCGGAGCGGGCTTTCTCTGTTCCGCTGCCCCGTGCAAGGGGAATGCCGTTTTTCAGTGTTTCAAGAAGCATATCGGAAACTTCGCATTGCCGGGCGCCTGAAAAAAGAGAAAGACCTTCTTTTATTCGGATACCGAATCTGTCTTTTATCTCTTTCAATGTAAAATCTGTGTATGCCATTTGTCCTTTCAGGGATAAAGAGTTCTCGCAAAGGCGCGTCTGATTTCAGCCGGGCCGCAAATTTTTTTATAAAAAGTTTTTCTCTGCGCTCTTTGCGTTCTTTGCGAGAAATTTAATGAATACCGCTTATTTCCGATAAAGTCTGAAACTCTCCCCGCTTCTTTGTGAAAGCATATAACATTTTGAATTTTCTTAATGAAATTATATCAAACCTGCATCACATTATCACTTTACAGACAAATAAGCAAATTCTTACACAGCAATTCTCATTCTGACGTAAAGCGGGTTTCAAACCTGCTTTACCTGAATGTTCAACATTGTTTTTCAAAATGAGAATTGCCGATTCTTACATTGCCTGTTTTTTGAAACACGAAAGTGCGAAAGAAATGAAAGTGCGAAAGTTTTCGAGTTTCATGAAGCATGAATAACTTAAACACAAAAAAGCTGTTGTATCAAGTGATTTTTTTTATCCGCCGCCTACGGGCGGAAAAATACCGAGTCTTTCACCGCCCTGAAGCCTTGCGTCAAGGCTGCTTTTTATGCCGTCTATAAATATAACTTTGATTTCCTGTTCAGGGATTCCCAATTCGTCAATCAGGTTTCGGACGCTGATTCCCGGGCTAATCGGAAAGCTGTCTGCCGAATCCGGTGTAAATTTTCTTAACGTGGCAAAAAGTTTGATGATAATGCAGTTTTTCATTTTATATACTGATCCACTTTTGCTTTTTTTGCCGCAGACGCACACAGACGGACACAGACAGGTATCCGAAAACGGAATACGGCGCACATGCAGAAAATATGCCGTAAAAAACCGAAATCGGATTACTATATATTAAAATTTTTTAATCATGCTGTAAAAAAATATTAACTCTTTCTCATAAAACATGAGCAGTAAAGTTGAACAATGTTTGGAAAATCGGCGTATCTCTGTATTCATCATTAGTATGTTATATTAAGCATATTCAATCGGATAAAATTATATCCGGTCAAATTTTGAAAATATTTTTCGGAAAAAAAGCGGGGCTTGGTACAGAACTTGTATATAATCAATGCAGGAAATAAAAACAAGAGGGATGGTTTATAAAAATTAAGGATTTTATGGGTCACACACCTTGCTTTCATTCGGAGTAATTTATGAAAATAATGCGAAAAAATTCCGGTTTTACCATGGTGGAGTTATTT
>DZCT01000729.1 GCA_022736535.1 Desulfatirhabdium butyrativorans
AGCGAAATTTTAGCACTGTGCTGAATTGCTAAAATTTCATTTTAGCACTCCGGAGCGTGTTCTGCGTGGGAGCGTAGCCCGGACGCTCCGCGTCCGGCTCCGGAGTGCTGAAATGAGCGAAGCGAAATTTCAGCACTGCGCTGAATTGCTGAAATGAGCGCAGCGAAATTTTAGCACTGTGCTGAATTGCTAAAATTTCATTTCAGCACTCCGGAGCGTGGGAACGAGAACTTCGTGTCTTTCGTGGTTTCAATTTATAAGGAAAATTTCAATGAGCAGAAAAATTCGTATCGGCGCGTTAATATCCGGCGGCGGAACAAATCTTCAGGCGATTATTGACGCGTGCGAATCAGGAAAAATCGCCGGAGAGATGGTATTTGTCGGCTCGGACAATCCGACAGCAAAAGGACTTGAACGGGCAGCCCGACACGGCATTCCCACATTTACGGTGGACTATAAAGCGATTGCCGCAAAAGTCAGAGAGGCCCCGGAAAAGGTTTCTCCTCCCGCAGATTTTGATATAAACGATGTGCTGTTAAAGCAGTCTCTTTTTTCTTCACATTTTGACACGGAAAAAATGAAAGCCTTCATGGTCATACGGGCGATGGCTGAAGACCGTATGCTTGAGGAGATGAAAGCCCGTCCCTTTGATCTGCTGGTGCTTGCCGGTTTTATGAAAACCCTGACGCCTTATTTTATTGACAGAGTGAACACAGACCCTTATGATCCCCGTATTATGAACATTCACCCTGCCTTGCTGCCCGCATTTCCCGGACTTGACGGATACGGCGACACCTTCCGTTACGGATGCAAAGTCGGGGGATGTACGGTGCATTTTATAGATTACGGGGAAGACTCGGGACCGATTATCGGACAACGTGCTTTTTCTATTGAGAAAGACGATACCGAAGACACGGTTAAAAAAAAGGGGCTGCAATTGGAATGGGAACTTTATCCTGAATGTATCCGAATGTTTGCACTGGGGCTTATCAAAATTGAGAAAAAATCGCATACACTCAAAAACGGGAAAATCATCGAGAGAACGGTTGTTCGGATTGAGAAGTGAGATGATTGAAAAGTGCATTGTCATTTCGAGCGGAGCGGCTTGTCATTTCAAGCGGAGCGAGAAATCTTTGAAGTGAAAGACAAGATTTCTCCTCACTGCGTTCGTCGAAATGACATTGGGGACCGCATTGTCATTTCAAGCGAAGCGGCTTGTCATTTCGAGCGGAGCGAGAAATCTTTGAAATGAGAAATGATCGGGTTTCAAGTCGTAAAGGAGACACAGAATGAAATT
>DZCT01000331.1 GCA_022736535.1 Desulfatirhabdium butyrativorans
GCCAATTTGTAAATGGGACGGGTAAAGGAAAGTGCCGTCAGGTAGCCCACAATCACCGCAAGAATGAATATCCCCAGCGAACTCACTGTAATAACCCGGAATGAATCCTTTTTGCTCCGCTCGATGGCAACCGAATCCACCGCTGCCATCAAAGTCCCCACCGCGTTCCCGTCACGATTCATGAGGACAGAATATGTCGTGGCGTAATAATTGGTGCCGATATGCTCCTGTTGCCGGACGGTTTTTTCTTTCATCAGCGCATCTGTCTTAACAGAATCTCGGAAAATCGAGTTTTTCAAAGAACTTGCAAGTGATGCGCCTTTTTCATCCTGAAGGGTGCTGACAATGCTGTTACTGTCGCTTCCGACTTCGCCAAGAAGCATCAGCGTCACTTCTGCCTGTATCCGGTCTTTGATCGTCTTTAACAGATAATCGTTGAAGGGAAAAGTGACAATCACCATTCCCAGAGTTTCCAATGTATCAGAATCAATAATCGGCATTGCCGCTTTGATGCTGAGGCGGTTTCGGGAAACAAAATAATCCGACTGCTTTTCCAGATTATCCAGGGTGGCAATGATGATAGGGTCTTGCGAATGCGTAAAAAAAGGCGTCAGGTCTTCGCCCCGGGTAAAGCTTCGGGCTATGAATTTTTTTTCACTGTCAAAGACTTCCACAATCGCGGTAAACCACATTTCCTGTTTTTCATCCAGCGTCTGCTGGATCTCGGCTGCCCGGATGTCTTCGCTTCCCAGCGTTTTTTTTATTTCATGGGTGACAGACAGGTCTTTTGCAATATTTTCGGCAGTCTGAAAATGCTCTGCCAGCACTTTTCCGGCATTGTTCATCGCTTTTGTGCTGCCGGTCTGCAAATCTGTTTCCAGACGGCTGATATTAATCCACAAGCTCAGAAGTGTAATCACTGCCACGGGTATGATAATGACCGTAACAAAGATTAACACTAATTTCAACATGATTGAGAATCTCATGGCATCCCTGCAAATATTCTGCCTCTGACGAGGCGGGTCAGAAATTCAAAAATTGCTCCCTCGTAGGGCGGGCGGCAAGCTGCCCACCCATGCCGACGGTCGAAATTTTTGCTGAACAATCCGGGCAATGAATCCCCCTGTTCACCGCTATTTCTCACTTCTCACTTAAAACAGTCCCGCGCTGATCTGAAAATGAATGCCGTCATCCTGAATATCATATTCATCAGGGTCTTCAACGCTTTTAATCGCCTTTCCCCAATAAATTTCAGCATTCAGATATTTACCGACCGACCATCGTGCGCCGATGCCCGCGCTGTAAAGCATGTCATCTTCCGGGTCTTCAAGATCGCTGTTCCATCCTTTCCCGAAATCGAAAAAAGGACACAGATGCAACATACCGTCGCCCGGTTCTTTGCTCAGGTACGGTATTTTCAATTGTATCACCGGAATCCGCCATTCAAGAGAAGCATTGACGCCGTTGTCTGTGGTGATCTGGTTTTCCCTGTAACCCCGTACTGTCGAGGAACCGCCGAGGGAAAATTTTTCCGCCGAGACCAGCGTGTCCCCGGACAGCTGCGTATTCAGGGCAAAGACCGCCTGACTGTCCAGAAAATCTATCCGGTTAATCCATTGAAACTGTCCGAGCCACAAAAAGAAACTTCCGCCAAGTTCTCCGCCGTCAACATCTCCGAAAGAAAAATTTGAATACACGGCAAGCACCCGTGTCAGACTTCGGTTCACCCATTCCTGCGAAAAACGCCATACATTAAAATCGGTCTCGCCGTTTTCATCCGCGCCGGAACCGGGAAAAGAAAAGGGGGAGCCTAAAAGCCTTGTTTCGCTGTGACGCTTCTGAAACTTGAGACCGGCTGCAAATTCTGTAGCAAGCGTTTTGTAAAAAGGGTGACGCAGGGATACTGAACAGGTTGTCATTTCGCTTCGGATATCCATGTCCGCACTGTAAAAAGGTTCTGCCACCACCAGGGCTTCGGAGCGTTCCGCGCTGAAAGACAGCGTTGTGTCCCGGCGGGTGAGCGGAATGCTGTAATCTATTTTGTACTCATCCAAGCCTTCTGTCAGCGCATATTGAGCGGTCAGCGCGTCTCCCCATCCGGTCAGGTTGGTATGGCTGAGTTCCGCTTCTCCCCGATAGGGACCGATGCTCGGCGAATTGTAATTGTTGAATTTCAAAGACAGATGATACGGTCTTGCTTCCTCGACTCCCACTTTCAGGACAGCCTCGCCCAGTTCAAACCCCGGTCCCAGCGACGCGCTGGCATTTTCAATACGGGGGTCCTGTTTCAGGATTTTCAACTGATCCTGAAGCACATTGATATTCAAAGGTCTGTCGCCCGATGTCGCCAGTTCCAGCCGGCTGGAAATATAGTGTTTTCTGAGCCGGGGGTCCCCGACAACTTCTGTGCGGGTCAGTTTTCCTTCAATGATGCGCAGGACAACAACGCCGTTTTCCACTTTCTGGTCAGGAAGCACGGCACCGGAGTTCACATAACCTTTTTCATAGTAATAAAGACTCAGCTTATTTTTTGCTTCCTGCAATTCTTCAGCCGTTATGCTGCGGTTTTGATAAGGCGCAAGCACTTCCGACAGTTCCGCGTCGGAAAAAACCGTGTTGCCCTCTAATTTGAACTGGCGGACATCTATTTTTTCCACAGCAGACAGGCGGGATTCATCCGGTTCAACCCGCGGCAGAAAGCCTTTCTGTTCAACAGAAGGTTTTGTTTCTTCCGCAAAAGACGGCAACGGCTCGGATGCCGCCGCCTGATGGTGATAAGCAAAAAAAACAGCGATTATCAGCAGCTTTGTTATGTTTTTCAACAGTGTCTCCTTATTTTTTTGATGTTAAAATTTCAGGATATTTCTCTCTCACATCCGACTCTTAACCCTCTTTTAAAACAATTCAGAAAATAAGTCAATGATCTAAAATCAATTTGCTGTCAAAAACGGTATTCTCCGTGCCTGTTTTCAGCCGGGGCGATTTATACCAAATCTCTGTTGAAAATATATTCTCACAGACCGCAGAAAAAATGCTGTAAAAAAAATATTTCCCACAGAGATCACAGAGAACACACAGAGATCACAGAGTTTAAAAAAATCTCTGTGTTCTCTGTGGGTTTTTTAAACTCTGTGTCCTCTGTGGGAAACAAAGCTTAATAAAATATCATATAAAGTCAAAAGGGATTCGGTATTACGGTCTGATCTGATCTTAGCCGGGCCGATCTTTGAAAGCGAATCGGTATGACAACTTTTTGAAAGTTGTCAAATCTGAAAGCGTTCAAAGTCGCTGAACAGAAAATTGAAATCCCTGTTTTTTCCGCTTGACATATTCCGCTTCGTGAAATAATTTATAATTTTTTAAATTAAATGAATCATTAACTGTCTCCTCATAAGCTTATGAAAACCTTTCGCCGTCTTTCTATCAGGCATAAACTGATCCTGCTGGTGCTGTTCATCTGCGGCAGTGTGCTGCCGGTGTCCTCCGCATTTTTTATTGCCAACGAACTGGTCACTTTTCGTCGGGGGATGCTTAACGAACTTTCCATGCTCGCCAAAATCATTGCAAACACCGGCGCCGCGGCAGTCACGTTCAAAGACCGGAAAGCCGCGGAAAAAACAATGGCAGATGTGAATGTGAACAGGCATATTGTTTTTATCGGCATCTATACAGCAGAAGGCGATCTGTTTGCCGAATATCACAGAGATAAGGACTTGCCCCTTTCTGAAAAAAAAGCCGCGGGAAAAATTTCCGAAGCCAAAGCCGCAGGCGATCAGGGATCGCTGGAAGGTTATCCTTTTTTTGACGACTATCTTGATGTATTTGAAAATATTGTCTTTGAGACAAAATCGGCGGGCATTGTCTATATTCGGGCAGAAATGAAGGAAATATACAGCCACCTGAAATGGTATGTCGCCACCTGCGGAATTATTCTGTTTTTTTCTTTTATTTCAGCTTATTATCTTTCATCAAAGCTTCAGAGTGTTATTTCTCAGCCAATAGTGGAACTGACCCGGATAATGAAAATGATTTCCGGGTGGAAAAATTATGCTGTCCGGGCGGAAAGAAAAAATGATGACGAATTGGGAATGCTGACAGACGGCTTCAATGAAATGCTCACTCAGATTCAGATGAGAGATCGGCAACTGGACCAGCAGCGGGAAAATTTGGAATATGAAGTGGCAATGCGGACCGCAGAACTTGCGGAAGCCAACAAAGGCTTGAAACAGACTGTCGCGGAACTGAAACATGCCAAAGAAGCAGCAGAAATTGCCAACCGGATTAAAAGCGAATTTCTTGCCAACATGAGTCATGAAATCAGAACCCCGCTGAATGCCATTCTCGGATTTGCTGAGGTACTGACAGACAAGCTTGAGGATTCGGAGCAGGAAACATGCCTGAAAGCCATTCAGTTATCAGGAAAAGCTTTATTAGCTCTCATCAATGATATTCTCGATCTTTCAAAAATTGAGGCAGGCATGTTGGAAATTCAGCCTTCGCCTGCGGATGTCCGAAGCCTTGTCGCGGAAATCAGGATGCTGTTTCTGCATGAATTTGAGACAAAAGGACTGTTTTTCAAGTCAGATATAAACGAAACCGTACCTGAAACACTGCTCCTTGATGAAGCAAGAATCCGGCAGATTCTGATCAATCTGGTGGGAAATGCGGTAAAATTCACGCATCGGGGAGGGGTGGAGGTGAGGGTCAGAGGTGAGGGGTCAGGGCTCAGAGGTCAGATTGCTGACAATGCCGTCCACTTCTCACTTCTCACCCTTATCATTGAAATTGCGGACACCGGCATCGGGATTCCCGAAGATCAGTTGGAAGTGATTTTTGAAAAATTCCGCCAGCAGGACGGGCAGAGTACCCGTAAATACGGGGGCGCAGGTTTAGGATTGGCAATCACAAAAAAACTGACAGAGATGATGAACGGCAGCATCTCTGTTCAAAGCCGGGTCGGAAAAGGGAGTGTGTTCCGAATCGTTTTTTCAGGTGTTCAGGCTGTCTCTGACCTTGGTGTCGCAGATAAAAGCGGAGAAGCGGAGAAATCTGTCCTCAAAGAAACGACAGTTCTTTCCGGGCAGAAGAGCGCCGCGGCAACATCGGATGAAAATATTCTCTCTCCCGAAACGCTGTCCCGATTCTCGGAACTGATAAGCATTTTGGAAAAAGAACTGATTCCGAAGTGGAAAGAAATCAGAGAAACGCTTATTTTTGACGAGACCGGCGCGTTTGCGGAGCAGGTGAAGGGAAAGGCAGAAGAATACGGATGCAGGCTGTTGAAAGACTGGAGTGAAAATATCAAATATCAGTTGCAGCACTTTGATATAGAATCTCTTCCTGATACCTTTGAGCAGTTTTTTGAAATAACGGAAAAACTCAAACGACTGACGGCGGACAGCATATAATACCAATTCGCTTTCAAAACGGATGGTTTCCGTATTCGGTAAAACGGGTTTATCTGTTTTTAGCCGGGCCGTTCTACAGCAATCCGCGCCTGTTTCTAAGAATTGCTGATGATGCAGAAGAGGTGATGAATCCTCCCGCCGCTGTCATTCTGAGCGAAGCGAAAGAATTCCGTATTATCATTCCAGAGAAGCGAAGAATCTCGTTGCAAGCTTTGATGTCATTCCGAACGGAACGAAGAATCCCGTTGCAAACTTTGATGTCATTCCGAACGGAACGAAGAGTCCTGTTGCAAGCTTTGATGTCATTCCGAACGGAACGAAGAATCCCGTTGCAAGCTTTGATGTCATTCCGAACGGAACGAAGAATCCCGTTGCAAACTTT
>DZCT01000332.1 GCA_022736535.1 Desulfatirhabdium butyrativorans
TCTGCAAGGGACGCGGAGCGTCCGGTCTGCATTCCCACGCGGAGCGTGGGAACGAGATCAATTTTTTTTCTTTTCTTTGCGAACTTTGCGCTCTTTGCGAGAAACCTTTTTTTCCGACTCTAACGACCGCTGACGATTAACCGGCAAATTTCATCACTGTTCAGTTCCGCATCAACCAGATTGCGGGCGATTGCAAGCGCGAGCGAATGCGGCGCCATGCACGAAGAAAGCCGCTGTGCAATAATTTTTCCGCCTCGTTTTCGTATGTCGCTCAATCCGCTCAAATTGCCGACCTCCGCCCCTGATAGCAGTGCGACCAATATCTTCCCTGAAAACGCTTCTGATACAGAATGCAGAAAAAAATCAAAAGATTCCGAATCGGTCTGAGATTCGGTCTGAGATTCGGCAGGCGATGTTTTTTCCCCGCTGCCCGAAGTTCTGCTGTAAGCCTTTATTGTTTCGGCATCAGCGATGCAGCATCTGCCCGGAACAAGCTTTGAATCCCGGTCCAAAGGTCTTACATCGGCGCGGGTTCTTTTGCTGAAGTAATCGGACAGCGGCAAAAGAAACATATTGGGCATGGTTTGAAACACAATCAGACACGCATCGGAATTTTCCGGCATTCGGGGGATGATATTGACCAATTCCGCGTATCCGCCCGCGCCGGAACTGACAATCACCAGCTTTTCAGCAGACGGAAGCGATTTCTCATTTCTCATCCCCGCACTCTGCGTAAAACGAGTTTCCAACTCGTTTCCTGTTCCCATGCTCTGTGTAAAACGAGTTTCCAACTCCTTTCCTGTTCCCGCACTCTGCGTAAAACGAGTTTCCAACTCGTTTCCTGTTCCCATGCTCTGCGCGGGAACATTTTCCGCATCAATCACTTTCGGCGATTTTGCCCTTCTGAAATTGGCGACATTCGCTTTTGCCGCGAGCCGGACCCGGCGGATCAGTTCCCGCTGCTGCGATGCCATGTCATTGTTTCTCACGGGCTTTTTGATGAAATCCACCGCGCCGAACCGCAGGAAATCCAAGATGTCCGAACTGTCCGAGCCGCTTTCCACCGCGCCGAGAATCACCACCGGACAGGGATGCCGGATCATAATATGCTTCAATGCTGTCGCGCCGTCCATGACCGGCATGTTCACATCCAGCGTGACAAGGTCCGGCTTGAGCGTCGCCGCTTTTTCAAGCGCGTCTTCGCCGTTTTTTGCGGTTCCCGCAATCACAATGTCTTTATCCGCGGTGAGCATATCCGACAGGATTCTGCACATCATGGGAGAATCGTCAACGATAAGCACCCGGAGCGTTTTATGAGATTCAGGCATATTTTTCTGGGTAATACAAATCTGCTACCGTGAACCGTGTCATTCAGATGAACGCATCCGTCCTGCTGTCATTTCGACGAACGCAGTGAGGAGAAATCTTCTGACGAACGGTAAAGATTTCTCGCTACAGTTCACGGTAGGGCGGGGTTACGTCCAATGCCGTTAAGTTAAGAGAAAAATATAGCGGACAACATCACCGAAATGTAGAAATGTAGGTTGGGGTGAGCCTGCGAACCCCAACACCTGCCGGATGATGTCGGGGTTCGCAGGCTCACCCCGACCTACATTTCCGCCGTATTTTTCTCTTAACTTAATGCCATTGGGGGTTACGTCCCCGCCGTCTGCTTTTTAATGAACAGTCACATTCAAAGGGACAGCGGTTTCCGTTCCTTCATGAGCCGGCATATATTCCTTTCTTTTCAATCGCCTGCCGATAGACATATTCACCAGTTCATAAATATCGAGAATCAGCGAGATGCGCCCGTCTCCGAGAATCGTAGCGCCGGAAAAACCGCTTTTCTCCTGCAAATAATCCACCAGCGGCTTAATCACGGTTTCTTCCTGTCCGATCAGCGCGTCCACCACCAGCCCGACCCGGTGCATTCCTGTATTCACCACCACCACAAAGGATTTATAAGGATCAGGCGATGTTGACTTAATGCTGAAAATCTCCGAAAGCCGGAGCAGAGACAGCGTGGCGTCCCGCAGATGAATGACTTCAATGCCTTCTATCATGGTGATTTCGTGTTCAAACACCCGAAGCGTTTCCTCCACCGCCGCCAGAGGAACTGTGAAAATATCGGCTCCCACCCGCACCAGCAGCGCACGGATAATCGCCAGCGTGAGCGGAATCTTGATGCGGAAACGTGTTCCCTTCCCGACCTTTGAATCCACTTCGAGCGTGCCGTTGAGTTTTTCCACATTCTTTTTCACCACATCCATGCCGACACCCCTGCCTGATGTTTTGCTGACCTCCGATGCGGTGGAAAAACCGGGCTTCATGATAATAGCCGTCAGTTCCCTGTTACTCATCCGATCTAATTCTTCCTGAGAAAAGAAATTCTTTTCCAGGGCTTTGCGTTTGATAATTACAGGATTGATGCCCCTGCCGTCATCCGAAATTTCAATGACCACATGATTGCTCTCATGATAGGATTCCAGTTTGATAAGACATTCTTCGGGCTTGCCTGCTTTGCGGCGTTCTTCAAGGGTTTCGCATCCGTGATCAACGGCATTTCGGATGATGTGAATCAGCGGATCGGAAATTTCCTCAATAACCATCTTGTCCAATTCGGTTTCTTCTCCCACAATTTCCAGCCGAACCTTTTTGGGGATATTGTGAATCAGATCACGCACTAAGCGTGGATAACGGTTGAAGAGCTGCGCGATGGGCAGCATTCTGACCTTCATAACGCCTTCCTGAAGATCGTTTGCCACCCGTCCGAGGGCAACCGTTGCCTCGCTGATTCTGAAGGTGACGGCTTTCACGCCCTTTATGATTTTCTGATCCACTCCCGGTATGTTCTGAATCGTCTGCTGCAATCCCCTCATTTCCGAATACAACTGCGAAAACCATGCCCGGCTGACCACCAGTTCGCCCACCTGATTCATCAGCGCGTCTATTTTTCTGGCATCCACCCGCAGGGTCTGTTTGCCGGCTTTTTCCGGATGAAAAGCAGAAACATCGCTTTTCTGAATATCGCCTTCCGCTTCATCTGAACGGGAAAACGCCGCGTCATAAACGGGCGCGTCCTCAGAATGCGTATCGGGTTCGGATATTGCAGGTTCGGGCGGCGTCAGGGGCTGAGACTTCTCTGATTCGGGCAGCGCCGGCTTTTTCACGGCTTCCTGTTTCCGCCGCGTCTCACGGGAAGGAATTTTCGGGGATTCAGGCTCGGTTTTCTCAGAAGGAGAAATCTCGGCTGTGAGCAGTTTTTCCTCCAGATCGCCCGAATACATTTCAGGCTCCGGTTCGGAGGATTCCGGCTCGGAGGATTCCGAACCCGCCTCAAACGCATCTTCCAGCTCGTCGAAAAGCCCCTGATATGTGTCTTCGTCAGGCACCGCCGATTCCGCTGCCGCCGGCGATTTGACAGATGCTGTTTCCTTTTTTTCCGGCTTCTGTCCGGATTCAGAACTGTCATCCGTATCTTCATCAAAAGTGAAAGACAGTTCCGAGTCTTCTTCCTGCCCGTCTTCCCCGTCCAAGATTCCTAAAGAAGCAACTTCCGGTTCTTTTTCGGATTCTGACGCATCTTCTTCTGAAAAATCAGCAGAAGCGGCTTGGGGTTCTGTCTCAATCTCAGATGCGCTTTCCTCATCTGCCCCGGAAACAGAAGGCAAATCTTCTGCTTCAAGATCAATATCCGAGACATCTATGTTGAGCAGTTCTTCTTCAGCCTCGCTTTTATCGCTCGGCGGTTGGGGTTTGAGGGGCTCGGTTTCAGGCTTTAAAGCCGCATCCAGATGATATTGGGGAAATCGTCCGGCAATGTCGGAGATATAAGCTTCCATTCCGGCTTTAATATCTGATACCGTTCCTTCGGGCGTGGAAAAAAGGATTTTTTCTTTTCGGGAAAAGCTTTCCTCTGCTTTTTTAATCTCTTCAATCCACGTTTCATAAAGCCGGGTCAGCGCCTTGTAATCCATGTAGTTGGCTGAAGACATCAGTTTGTTGATATGCTCGAGGCATTTTCCGAGGATTTCATGTTTGTTTTCCGCATGACGCAGAACGGCTGCCTCTGTTATCAGCAGAGAAAGATTTTCTTTCAGATGCTGAATAAATATCTCAAAGAGTTCATTGTCATATTCTTCCTCGTAAATTTCATTCTCTTCAGAAAGAAGTGTATCTTTCTGTTTTTCTTTCTGAAAATCATTTTCTGTCTCAACATGCGGCGCGGCTTCGGACTCGGACGCGTCAGGCTCATCTGCCAGAGTGGAAAAAGGATCATCTTGTTCCAAAAAATCTTTTTCTGCGGTTTCAGAGGCTTTTTCGGACCTCGGCGGCGTGTAGGACTGAGGGATTACGGAGTTCATGTATCGGTGCAGGTCCGCAAGCATATCTCCGGCATCATCCGGAAAGGCAAGCATCATTGCCTGACTTTTCAGTTTTTCAAGATTTTTTGTGAAATCAGCGGAGCCGATGCAGGATGAAATTTCGATAAATTCTCCGAGAATTTCCAGAACCCGGTTCTTCTTTTTGTCACGAATGTCGCCCCGAGCCATTTCATACAGCAGCACTTTAAGATCGCTGTAATATTTCTGAAGCCTTGCCTGATCCGTTTTTTCAGGGTCTTGGCAGACATTCGGCGACTGAGCCGCTTGAGAAATCGGTTCAGGGGGCTGACCCGATGCTTTCTGAGCAAGCTGATCAATCCGCCGAACCAGCTCGTCAATATCCGTCGCTTCTGTCTGAGTCCGCTCCAAGTCTTCAATCAGAAGGGCAATGCGGTCTTTGGAGTCTATCAGTATATCTATGATCTCTTTATCCGCTCTGTAATCGCCGTGACGGATGATTTCCAGCAGATTTTCCAGCTTATGTGAAAGTTCGCCGATTTTTTCCATGCCCAGATATTCGGCGCTGCCTTTGACAGTATGGGCGGCTCTGAAAATATCGTTCAGAATTTCCCGACTGTCAGGCTGATTTTCCAACTGAAGCAGGTTGTCTTCCATTTCTTCAAGATGTTCCAGTGTTTCTGCAATAAAATCCTGAAGCAGTGATACATCAATCATGATGATACGCTCCTTTAAGTGAGAAGTGAGAAGTGAGAAATCTTGCAGACAAATCACTTAAAACTTAAAACTTTTTAAAGCCGCCGCTCCCGCGCTGGGGCCGTTCTACAACAGATTTCTGTAAAACGGCCCCGGCTAAGATAGATAAACCCGTTCTACAGCGGAAATCCGGAGTGAATGCAAAAATGCCTGTTTAAACACTGTCTATCAGCGACAGAATCTCCTTGGTTTTATGTTTGCTCAGATAACCCAGCGAGCCGAGGCGTTTTGCATTTTCGCTGTATTTGTCTTTATCTAAATTGGAGAGAAAAATAATCCGCGCTTCAGGGTCAATTTCCAGAATTTTTTCCGCAGCCGTAAAGCCGTCCATTTCCCGCATGGTGACATCCATTGTGACCAGATCAGGTTTCTGAGACCGGTAAAGATCAATTGCCTCTTTGCCGTTTTTTGCCTCGCCGACAATGCTATGCCCCCCGGTTTCCAGATTCTTTCTGACCATTTTTCTCATGATGGACGAGTCGTCAACAATCAGAATACGTTTAGCCATTCAGGGTCCTTTTTCGGAAAAAGGTGTCAGGAAAAGTGTGTTGATTGTTTTTTGCCACGAATGAACACGACCGATCTTATAAAATGGGTTACACAAATAAGGCACGAATTATACTGATACAATTTTGGTTTTTTGCCGCAGACGCACACAGACGGACACAGACAGATATCCGAA
>DZCT01000333.1 GCA_022736535.1 Desulfatirhabdium butyrativorans
TCATCATTATAACGCTATGATCAGAAAGGAAATCACCAATACTATATGACTACCCCCTTTTTTTGACGTAACAGTATTTATCTGTTTGAAAATAAAATCAAAAAAAAATAAAATTTTTATGGCTGTTACATTATGCAATAGCATCATCAACTGCCGTGCGGATGGCAAAAATCATATTTTATCAAATGATTTCATAATTTTTTTAATTTTTATCACTGTTGTGGCACGAATCTTGAAAGAGATAACAGCTAAAGGTTCGGCAGGCATATTTAAAAAGAAAGGGGGGAAAATCGCATGTCCGTAACACTCGGTAAAGATACTGCAAGAAATGAAGCCCCAAGCCGTCGCAAAAAAATTCTTGTGATATGCGAAGATTTTTTTTTGTTCGGAAAACTATGGAATACCCGATTCATCTGGCAAAACGACTCGGGTATGACCTTGTTGCCCTCATTGTCGTGACAGCATGGAGCAGAAATTTCCCCGAGGAATTCAGAAAAGAAGCAGAAAAAGCCGGTCATATCTTCAGGCAGGCTGCCGAACAGCAGGGTATTGTTTGCGAATATAAGGTCGGGAGCGGAGCGTTGGGAACGGTCGTACAGGAGATATGCCGTAGCGTGAGGCGTATTGAATTTGTAATCACAGAATCGGAAAGCAGCAAGGAAGAAATTGCAGACGCGGTAATTCTGCCGGTTTTCAGCGTGGTTTCCGATAAATCAAAAAAACAGGGAGGAAACATCATGGACAGAACACAGGGAATCCCCAGAAAAAAATTGCTTGTAAAGACTGCCGCTTACGGCATCCTCAGTCTTGCCCTTTATGCAGCCGTATTTATAAATGCCGGCGCAGTGATGCGGCTTTTCACCAAAGGCGGCATCTATGCCGCACTGCCCATTGTCACGGTATTTGTTTTTTCTTTTGCACACGCGGCATTCGCCGGCAGTCTCTGGTCGCTTCTGGGCATTGAAGCCATGAAAAGAGATGTGCAACAGCCGACTGTACAGAAAACGGCGGCACCGAAAAAACAGGTGCGGAAACGCCCCCGGGTATATGCGTATGTCAATCCCTTCCATCGGCTTTAATCCCGATGTGAAATCAAATTTGAAAGGAGTCGGAATATGCACGATATCGCTCATGAAGCAGTCAATTTCATTGATCTGAATCTTCTCTATGTTATTTTTCTGTTCGTCGTCGGTTTTATCGGCGGATTGGTCAGCGGTTTTATCGGATCCGGAGGCGCGTTTGTGCTGACCCCCGGTATGATGAGTCTGGGTGTGCCGGGAACTGTGGCAGTGGCAAGCAATATGTGCCACAAATTCCCCAAGGCAATGGTGGGTGCTTATAAACGCTACAAATACGGTCAGGTGGACCTCAAACTGGGAATTATCATCGCCATATCTGCCGGAGTAGGCGTTCAGATCGGCATAAAACTTCAGAATTTCATTCTTGAAAAATGGGGACAGGCCGGTTCAAATCTTTATGTCAGCTTTTCCTTTGTCGCCATACTTCTGATTGTCGGTTCTTATGTCTTTTATGATGCGCTGAAGAGTTCAAAATCAAAGGGCGGAGAAAAAGTCTCATCTCTTGCTCAAAAGCTTCAGTCAATCCATCTGCCGCCCATGATTCATTTTAAAACCGCAAATATGACCATATCTTTATGGATTACCGTTCCCGTGGGGCTTGCCACCGGTATGCTGGCGGCTACCATCGCTGTGGGCGGTTTTATCGGTGTTCCGGGTATGATTTATGTGCTGGGCGTGTCAAGCCTGATTGCTTCCGCCACCGAACTTGTGGTTGCTTTTTTCATGGGCTTCGCGGGTTCTGTGAACTGGGGACTGCACGGAATGATTGACATCCGGCTGACATTGATCATTCTTGCAGGTTCGCTGCTGGGGGTTCAGCTCGGCGCTATCGGAACAACTTATGTCAAAGAGCATGTAATTAAAATTGTCATGGGAACCATCATGCTGATGGTGGCTGTCAGCCGCGCGCTTGCCATACCGGCTTATCTCAAGGAAGTTGCTGAGAAAACAGCGCAGAAATTAGGGTATGACTGTATCTCGCGGGATATTCTGCTGGATGCTTCTCAGCAGTTCAATATTCCTGAAATCAAACTGAAAAGAGCCATTCATGATGCCCCGTCCGTTCTGGACCGTTTCACGAACGGAAAAGAACGCTATATCGCTTATATTCAGGCTGCGCTGCTGAAATATCTGCGGGAGGATAATATTGTCTATCACGGACTGGCGGGACATTTCTTTGTGAAGGGCGTCAGCCATGTGCTGAAAGTCCGGATCATCGCCGATATGGAAGACCGTATCCGATTTGAAATGGAACAGGAAAACATATCATATAAAGATGCGCTCGGCATCCTGAAGAAAGATGACGAGCAGAGAAGAAAGTGGAGTCAGGATCTTTACGGCATTGACACAGCGGATCCGAGTCTTTACGATCTGGTTATTCACATCAAAAAAATGACTGCGGATGATGCGGTTGACCTGATATGTTATGCCGTCAGAATGGCTCGTTTTCAGACAAGCCCCCAGTCTCAGAAGGTGATGAATGATCTGACGCTGGCTGCTGAAGTAAAAGCCGCACTCATTGAACTGACCCCCAACATTGAAGTCATTGCCGATGACGGAGCTGTCTGTCTGAAAGCAAGAGTGAACCAGTCGCACATGACTGATGTTGCCAATCGGCTGTCAGACGATCTGGAAGAAAGCGCAAAAGCGGTTTCGGGCGTCAAAAACGTAAAAGTCGAAGTTCTTCCCATTTGTCTGTACAATTAATGTTATACCGATTCGCTTTCAAAGCTGATGTTTTCGGATCCGGAGTGCGGAAACAGGCGCGGCCTTTTCCGTTCCTGTAAAACGGCCCGGCTTAAAAACAGATAAACCCGTTTTACAGAATGCGGAACATATCAATTTTGAAAGCGGATCGGTATAATACCGAATCTCTTTTGACTTTATATGATATTTTTTTCCCACAGAGTTCACAGAGAATACACAGAGATCACATGGTTTTTAAAATCTCTGTGTTCTCTGTGGTTTTTTTCCTTCTCTGTGTCCTCTGTGGGAAACAAAATGAGAGAATACTTTCAATAGAGATTCAGTATAAGATTTCTCCCTTCGGTCGAAATGACAGACATAAGAGACGGTCGAAATGACAACGGCAGGGCGGGGTTACGCCCCCGCCGTCTGTAACTCATTTTTCAGCGATCCCTGCCCGGTGGCTTCCAGCACGCTGAACCACAGTTTCCCGTTCGGCTCCACCTGCTTGGGTGTCGGAGCCGAGGCAGCCACGCACATCGGCACATACACAAATTCCTCGTTCCACCGGCTGACAATCAGCTTGGTTTTTCCTGCCATGCCCGCATGAACAGCATCCCGTCCCAGATAACTGCAATACACATTGTCGTTTGAATTTGCCGGAAGACTTCGGATAATGTAGCTGGGGTCAATGTATTTCAGATTGATGGGAATGTCTTTTGCTTTGAAATAGGATGTGATTTTATCTTTCAGATAAGGTCCGATGTCCTTGGGTTTGACATTGCCCGATTCATCACGTTCTTCTTGTTCCTCTCTGAAAAATCGCTGTCCCGCTCCTTCTGCAACGACAATCACCGCATGTCTCCGGTCTTCAAGGCGTTTTTCAAGCGAGGCGAGAAAGCCTTTGGGACCTTCAAGATCAAAATCCACTTCCGGAATCAGCGTGAAATTCACATCCTGCTGGGCAAGCGTGGCAGTGGCGGCGATGAAACCGGAATGTCTGCCCATGAGCTTTATCAGACCGATGCCGTTGGGATAACCTTCGGCTTCTTTGTGTGCGGCTTTGATTGCGCCTGTGGCAATGTCAACAGCAGTATGAAAACCGAAAGACCGGGACACTAAATGAATGTCGTTGTCAATGGTTTTGGGAACGCCGATCACGCTGATTTTCAATCCCTTCTCTGTGATGGTGTCGGCGATTTTGTTGGCGGCTCTGAGAGTGCCGTCGCCGCCGATCATAAACAGAATGCCGATGCCGTCCCTGTCAAGACAACTGACAATTTCGGCGATGTCCTGCATTCCCCTTGATGCGCCGAGTATGGTCCCGCCCATTTCATAAATATTGGCGACGACTGCGGGTTTCAGTTCTTTGTATTTGAGGTTATATTTTGAGATAAAGCCCTGAAGCCCGTAGCGCACCCCGCGAATGTCCCTGACGCCGTAGCAATAGTAAAGCTCCAGCACAATGGCGCGGATGATGTCGTTGAGTCCGGGACACAAGCCCCCGCATGTGACCAGCGCCGCTCTTAATTTGCTGGGATCAAAATATATTTTTTCACGGGGACCGGCTTTTTCAAACGAAGGAATCTCTCTGCCTTCCGCGATTCTTTTTTTCAGACGGTTCAAATCCAAGTCAATGATGACCCTTTCATCATCGGATATGAAACGCTGGGCATGGGCATGTACCCGGCTTTTCTCTTTTTGGACAGGCGAAAGGATGCTTGCTTCGCCGAGTCTGGGAATTGTGGTGTCAATTGCATCAAAATCCATAGTCATTTTATAAAAATACCTCCTAATGTTAAGATTTTAAAATTTCCCTATATGTTTTTGCCACGAATGGACACGAATTTTCCACGAACAGAGCACACGAATTTTTAAAAAAATAATTAAAAGCAAAACGTCACGAATAGTTTTATCATTTTTTTTATTCGTGAAAAATTCGTGTCCATTCGTGGCTAAAATAAAATTCAGAATTCTTTATAAATCCTTGCCAGCGGATGTCCCGGGGCTTTTATTTCAAGGTCTAAAAAATATCCGTAAGGCGTCTGAAAAGCTGAATAGCCCGCTTTTTCAAGGCGTTCCTGCGCCCGATCCATCAGTGCTTTTGCCTCTGCGGGTTCAGCTTTTTTCTCGCCCAGATGCGTGAAGGAATGCAGGATGACAGTTGTGATTTCCCATTTTCGGGCAAGCCATTTCGCATTTTTGACCAATTTGGTTTCCGCAGAACTGCTTTCATCCAAATCATCAGGCTCCACATGAATGAATGCCACGACTGAATTTTCATTTCGGGAACTTTGGGCGTCGGGAGCCTCCTCCAGCGTTTTCATTGCCGGGGTCCAGTCGAATTTTTCACAGTACCAGAATAAGACTCGCATGTTTCAACTTCCTTTTCAAAAGGTTACGGGGTACGGGGTTCGAGGTGAGTCCCCTGACCCCGAACCTCTGACCCCGTACCTGATATCATCTTACGCTAAAAATCCTATAACATCAAACAAGATTTGCAAGATTTGAAGGATTAACAGGATTAAGAGACTCCAAATCCTGTTAATCCCGCAACTCCTGGTTCACTTTTTTTAATTCGGCATGTAAGAAAAATGGCTTTGCTGGGTATATATTATTAATAACAAAGGCGTTAAATTCACATCTTTGAATTTTTCAATATAAACCCATATAACCTTTAAGGAGAAAAATATGAAGATATATCTTATTCGGACAGGCAAATGTTTGCCGGTGCTGATGAGCATTGCGGTGATGCTGATGCTTGCTTCTGGGAATTGCGCTTATTCACAGGATTGCACATCGCCAGTTGGAGCTGAGGGAACATGTTACTGTGATGGAAGCACGAAAAAGGTATGTGATAGCGGTGGATGGGGGGACTGCCCCGGTCCATTTTCTTGTGGGATGGGGCCGTGCGCTAGTACAATTTGTGTTGTTGCTGACACCGCCGCCCCGACCGTCTCCAGCACCACACCAACAAGCGATGAA
>DZCT01000334.1 GCA_022736535.1 Desulfatirhabdium butyrativorans
CTGAAATGAAATTTCAGCATTTTCAGCATTGTGCTGAAATTCGCTCCGCTCATTTCAGCACTCCGGACCTTCGTGGCAACATCGGGGGCAGATTAAAATGTATGATGAAAAATTACTCGATCTCATTAAAGAAGTGATAAATATCGGTCTCGGCGAGGCGGCGAACTCTCTCTCAAAATTAGTCAATACCCGTGTGATTATCAAAGTTCCGGTTATTCACATCATAGAGGCATCAGATATTCAGGCGCACATACTTAAAGAATTAGGAGAAGTCGGTGTTTACATCTCTCAGAATTTCAAAGAGTTGTTTAAAGGAAAAACCATTCTTTTTTATACGAAAAAATGTTGCATATCGCTGCTGAACGCCATCTCAGGACACAAGACAGGAACCTTATCTCTGAGTGAAAGTGAAATTGCAAATCTGAATGAAATCGGAAATATTATAATGGGTTCCTGCATGTGCGAAATCGGCGATGTTCTGGAAGGGAGAATTTCTTTTGATGTTCCCGAAGTGAGTATGGGAATCTCCGAGAATTATTTCCAAAATCTTTTGAAAGAAATGAAAACATCGGACAAAGCAATTCTCGTCAAAAATGAAATGCGGATCAAAGAAACTGATATTCAGGGATATTTTTTTATTCTCCTGAGTTTTGAAGATTTTAACAGAGTCGTAGCGGTCTTGCAGAAAAAAGTAGAACGGGTTTAAAACCCGTTTTACAACATTAAAACAAAAGGTGATTCAATGTACGACGACAATGCCATTGATATTATTAGAGAAGTCATAAATATCGGCATCGGTGAGGCGGCAAGCGCGCTTTCAAACTTAGTCAAGACCCGTGTTGTCATCAAGACACCGGATATTCATATTATGAATGTCGAAGAAGCGCACGCTTATATCTGTAAGGAAGTTACGTCACTCGGTGTTTACATCTCTCAAAATTTCAGAGACCTGATTAACGGAAAAACCGTTCTTTTTTATACAAAAGACTGTTGCATATCCCTGTTAAACGCCATCTACGGAAATTCCCTGAAAACTTCCACGCTGACCGAGACCGGTATTGCCACGCTCAATGAAATCGGAAATATCATCATGGTGTCGTACATGTCTCAAATCAGTGATATGCTGGAGGGAAAAATTTCCTTTGATCTGCCTAAAGTGACAGTGGAAATATCTGAAAGTTATTTTAAAAATCTTTTAAATGAGTTGGGAACACTCGATAAAGCCGTTGTGGTTAAAAATGTAATGCGGATCAAAGAGTCGGATATTCAGGGTTATCTTTTTGTTCTTCTGAGCTTTGAAGATTTTAACAAAGTCACAGAGACGCTTCAGAAAAAAATGAAATAGCATGAAGGAGATGCCCCCCGGATTACTGTCATTTCGAGCGGAGCGAGAAATCTTGTCGTCGTAGAGTCGCGCGACAGTGCGTCTCTGGTTCCGAAGCAAAGATTTCTCCCTTCGGTCGAAATGACAATAGGGGCGGCGGGCGGAGTAACAAACAAACGGAGCTATCATAACATGACAGAACGAATCAATCCTGCGGCAATTGCCGAAATCCTGACAGAAGGGCTTTCACGCGGTTTGATCGTCATCAGCACAGATTACCGCATTCTTCTGTGGAATCGCTGGATGGAAAAACACAGCGGTATCAAAGAGTCCGAGATGCTCGGACAGAATATATTTGAAAAATTTCCTGAGATTCAGGAGCGGAATAAGGAATCATATTTAAAACAATGTATTGAAAATAAAAGAAATTTTATTCTATCTCCGCTGATTCACCATTATCTGATTCCGCTTGATATTGTCAAAAATGACGAAACCATGCAGATGTCGCAATATGTCAAAATCTATCCCTTTCCGACAAGCGGCGAAACCGCAGGCGCGGTTATCATTATCAGAGATTTAACCGAGCAGATTCTGTATGAAAGGGAAATCGCCAGACTGACCCGCCTGTTAAGAGGCATCCGAAATGTGAATCAACTGATTACCCGAGTCGAGTCGGAAGACCGGCTGATGAACGGCGTCTGCGAAATCATGGTCAGAGACATGGGATACAGATTTTCGTGGATCGGGCGTATCGAGACAGCAGGTTTTCATGTTATTCCGGCTGCCTGGTCAGGATTTGAAAATGAAATATTTTTCGATGCCGGAACAATTGAGGTGAGATGGGATGATTCAGAATACGGTCAGGGACTTATCGGCAGAGCCGTCAGAAGCGGAAAAACGCAGTTCTCCAATCAGATTCAGACAGACCCTGCGTTCAAACCCTGGCGGGATTTTATTCACAGAACAGATTTGCGCTCCTCCTGCGCATTGCCCCTGAATGTTGACGGTCAGATTATCGGAACGCTGAATCTCTGTTCCACGGAAAAAAATGTGTTTCATGCCGAAGAGCTTGATTTGCTTGAAGAAGTGGCATCGGATATTTCTTTTGCCGTGAAAATGATTCGGGACAGAAACATACACCTTCAGGCAGAAGAACAGCTCCGGCATTCGCAGAAAATGGAAGCCGTCGGACTTCTTGCCGGCGGTATTGCACATGATTTTAACAATATACTTGCCATTATCATCGGCTATACCGAGATAATGAAAATGTTTGATATCTCTCCTGACAACCCCATATACGGCAAACTGGAAGCCATCCTCGGGGCATCTTACCGGGCAAAGGAATTAGTCGAGCAGATTCTCACCTTCTGCCACAAGACCAAAACACAGAAAGAGCCTCTGCAACTGGCGATTGTCGTGAAAGAGACGCTTAAATTTCTCAGAGCCTCTCTGCCTGCGACTGTTGAAATCACACAGCATCTTGAAAAAAATGTCGGCACGGTTCTGGCGGATCCCGGGCAGATGCATCAGGTGATGATGAATCTTTGCACCAACGCGGCTCATGCCATGAAAGAAAAAGGCGGCATTCTGCATGTGGAACTGAGGGAAACCAAAATTGACGCTCAGACAGCCCGGCAGATTCAGCTTCCGAAATCAGGAAGTTATGTGAATTTAGCTGTAAAAGATACCGGATGCGGCATGGATGAAAAGACCCAAAAGCAAATTTTTGATCCGTATTTTACGACCAAAGAGGTGGGAGAGGGAACGGGTCTCGGGCTGTCGGTGGTTCACGGCATTGTCAGCGACTGCAAAGGGACAATAACTGTTAAAAGCGAGCCGGGAAAAGGGAGTATTTTTGAAGTATTTCTTCCGGCAAATGAAAAAAAGACAGAAGAATCCCAGAGCGAGGATTCAGAACCGATTCCCCGGGGCAACGAATGTATTCTTTTTGTGGACGATGAAGAAGGCATTCTGACTTTCGGACAGACGGTATTAAGTTTTTTGGGATATGAAATCGTTGTGACAATGAACAGCATGGAAGCACTTGAAATTTTTCGGAAAGAGCCGAACCGCTTTGATCTGGTGATTACGGATCAGACCATGCCGAAAATGACAGGAGATGAGCTGTCCCGGGAACTGATGCGGATTCGGCATGATATTCCGATTATTCTCTGTACCGGATTCGCGGAAAAAATGACAGCAGCAATGGCTGAATCCATCGGCATCCGGGCTTATGTTATCAAACCGCTCAATACCCGCAAAATAGCCCGCATTATCCGGGAGGTTTTAGACGGTGAGAACAGATAAAAAAGGAGGGGCAGTGGTGCAGAAGAGGTGACGGAACCTTCCGCTGTCATTCTGAGCCGAAGCCCTGAGCCGCAGCCCTGAGCGTAGCGAAGGGTCAGCGAATAATCTGTTATCATAACAGTGTATTACAGAAACAGAGATTCTTCACTTCGTTCAGAATGACAGTGAGAGGGTTCATCACCTGTTCTACAACACTACCCTTTTAACAATTGTTCGGCTAACCGTGAGGGCGGTGGTATCTCTAATAGCGGCACAGTGAGCAATTGCACTTTTAGCGGCTGTTCGACAGAAGGGGTTGTATTTGTACAAAGAGAGTGCAGTGATAGGCTAAAAAGAAGATGTTCTATGGGCAATGGAATCTATAATTTAGGCACAGTAGATGTTTGTGTTTATCCTGACTGCTTTGATTGGCGCTGGGACGTGACTACGGAGAAGTGGTGCCTTAGTGCAGAGTGCGGGCAGCGGAGTTTTTGATATTACAATTGCATCGTTTCATTTTTAAAATTGTGTATCGAATCTCCGTCAGCGTCCGATGGCATTCAGTTAATCTCTCCCCCTTTTCGTGAAGGCAGGGCTGTTAAATTCTCGTTCCCACACGCTTCGTAGAACGGGTTTTCAACCCGTTTTACACTCTGAGCGGGTTAAAAAAACCGCTCAGTTTAGCGTGGGAACGAGACGCCCCGGAGAACTTAACAGTCCTGCCTTTAGGAAAGGGGGATTCATGCACCGGCTGCGTAAGCTGGGATATTAAGAAAGGAGCATCTGTTATGAAAGCCGACCTTGTAGGTTATGACCGTAACGGTCAGATAGTTCTCATAGCAGAAGTAAAAAGAAAAACAGGCGGTTCTGCCGAATGGGCAGCCAAATGGAGGCGTAACATGCTTTCTCACGGAGATATGCCTGATGCAAAATTTTTTATGATTGCTTTGCCGGACCGCTTTTATCTTTGGAAAGAGGCGGGAACTGTTCCCGAACCGACGGCTCCGACATTTGAAATTGATGCGGGACCGGTTCTGAAGCCTTATCTGGATGAAAGCGGTATTTCATTGGAGAATATAAGTCCTCAAAGTTTTGAACTTGTTGTCGCCACATGGCTGAATTCCATATTGCAGGGCGGAGTACCTTTGAATCAGCGCAATGATACTGTGAACTGGATAAACAAATCCGGACTTTCGGAAGCTCTCAGCGGAGGGTATCTGAGGTATGAGGTTGCGCTGTGAATGTCTATGCCGAAACCAACTTTGTACTGGAAATGACGCTCCGACAGGAACAGTGCCGTGATTGTGAGGCAATTGCCGAATTATGCAGAGAACACAGAATAACTCTGATTATCCCGGCTTACAGCCTTGCCGAACCTTATGAGACGCTTATCAGAAGGCACAGAGAACGTAAAAAACTTAAAAATGCCCTTGATACAGAACTGAACCAGTTGGCGCGTACCGACGCCTATACATCTGAGATTCTTAAAATTCAAAGCCTGACGAACCTCCTGATACAAAGTACCGAAGATGAGATGAACCGGCTTGAGGATGTAAGGGACGGTCTGATAGAAGTTGCTGAAACTGTCCCTCTGAATTCGGAAATTCTGAAATCTTCGGCAGAACATCAGAAAGAGCATGATCTGTCACCGCAGGATGCCATTGTGTATGCTTCGGTTCTTTACCATCTGAGGCAAAACGAACCGGAAACCGCCTGTTTTCTGAACAAAAATTCAAAAGATTTTGATGATCCCGATATTTCGGAAATGCTTGAACATTACAGATGCAAAATATTATCAAGGTTTGATCATGGTTATCAGTTTATAATCAATAAAATCAGAATGTAAAACCGGCAGCATGATCCGGCGATGTGTAGTGATGCAGAAAGCAGTAGACCTCTTTCAAAAGTCAAGTTTCATCCAATAAAATCAATTGTGTATCGAATATCCGTCAGCGTCCGATGGCATTAAAAGCTTCTCTCTTTTTTCTAAAGGGGATTTTGTGTAATACCGATTCGCTATTGAAAATATGCAGATGATTTCAACAGGGATATCCGTGAGACTTTATCGGAAATAAAAAAAGGTTCTCGCAAAGGGCGCAAAGGGCGCAAA
>DZCT01000335.1 GCA_022736535.1 Desulfatirhabdium butyrativorans
TTCCAAAGTACATTGTCATTTCGAGCGGAGCGAGAAATCTTTGCCTGTAGAACGGGTTTCAAACCCGTTTTGCATTTCAGCACTCCGGACCTTCCCACTCAGAACATGGGGAACAGGAATTTAACGCTTATTTCCGAATTAGGCAAGAACTTCTGTGCCTGCCGCGCCTGCGACTGCGGCTTCTATGGCGTCAATCGAAGTAATTACGGTTCTTTTGCCGCGATTCCGAATAAAACGCATGGCAGCATCAACCTTGGGTCCCATAGACCCCGGCGGAAAATGCCCCTCTTTCAGATACCGTGTCGCATCCTCAAGACGCAGAGAACGAAGCAGTTGTTCTTCGGGCTTTCCGTAATTCAGAATCGCGCCGGGAACATCCGTTGCAATGAGGAAAATATCAACGCCGACCTCTTCCGCGAGTTTTGCGCTGACCAAATCTTTGTCAATCACCGCGTCCACGCCGTGAAAACGCCGCTCTTCCCGGATAACAGGAATGCCGCCCCCGCCGCAGCAGATCACAATGAAATCCATGTCAATGAGCTTTCTGATTTCATTTTTCTCCACAACCGTGACCGGCTCCGGCGACACTACCACCCGGCGGTATCCTTTCGCCGTCTTGCGGGTGGGATAGGGAACGGTTTTTGCTTCTGCTTCGGTATAAACAGGACCGATGGGCTTTGAGGGATTTGCAAATCCCGGGTCATTTTCATCCACAACGACATAAGTAATCAGCGTGATGAAATACTGCGTAATTCCTAATTCCATGAGTTCGGAATCAAGCGTGGATTCAATCATATAGCCGATCTGTCCCTGAGTCTGCGCAACGAGAATTTCCAGCGGCAGTTGGGGAACTGCGTTGCAACATTCCTGTTGCAACAACAGATTTCCGACTTGGGGACCGTTGCCGTGCGTAATGATAATTTTGTATGTTTCCGAAAGCTTGGCAATTTGTCTGACCGGAATTTTCAGGTTTTCAAACTGCTCCGCCACCGTACCGATCTGCCCTTTTCGGATCAGCGCATTGCCGCCGAGCGCGATTAAAATGGTTTCTTTTTTCATGGGGATATATCACTCCTACGGAGCTGCTACAAATATGATGCTCCTACGGAGCTTGTCAGAAGTTTTTCTATCTGCCGAATTTCAGTTTTCGGTTCAACGCCGCCTCTAACATCGGCCCGCCGTGGTCCCGGTACTCATAGCGCACCCGGAGCGTGGGCTTGTTGATGGACACCAATTTCGGAAGATCAATCGGCGTGGCAAAAAGCACCAGATCGCATTCTGCATTGTTGATGCTGACTTCCAGATCGTGAATCTGCTTTTTCCCGTATCCCATAGCGGGCAGCACTGAAACGATATGCGGATATTTGCGGTAAGTCTCCTGAATGCTTCCGAAAGCGTAAGGTCTGGGGTCAACGATGGCAGCCGCGTGCCATGTTTTTGCCGCAATCACGCCCGCGCCGTAAGCCATTTCGCCGTGCGTGAGCGTGGGACCGTCTTCGACCACCAGCACGCGCTTTCCCTTGATCTGCTCAGGCTGATCCAAAATGAGCGCAGATTCCGCCAGCACGATTTCCGCATGGGGCGCATGTTTTTCGATATTTTTTCTGACCTGAACCACACCGCTTTCCGTTGCGCTGTCAACCTTGTTAATCACGGCAATATCCGCCATTATCATATTGGTTTCGCCCGGATAGTAGAGCAGTTCATGTCCGGCTCGGTGCGGATCGAAAATGACGATATGGACATCGGGATAATAGAACGGCGTGTCGTTGTTGCCGCCGTCCCAGACAATCACATCGGCTTCTGTTTCCGCTTCTTTCAGGATTTTTCCGTAATCCACGCCCGCATACACCACGATGCCCTGATCCACCAGCGGTTCGTATTCCTCTCTTTCCTCAATGGTGCAGTCATGTTTGTCAAAATCTCCGTAAGAGGAAAATCGCTGAACGACCTGCCGGTTCAAATCGCCGTAAGGCATGGGATGGCGCACCGCCACAACTTTCTTGCCTTTATTTCTCAGGATTTTACAAACATGACGCGTAGTTTGTGATTTTCCGCATCCGGTTCTCACCGCGCAGACGGAAACCACCGGTTTTTTGCTTCTGAGCATGGTATAGGTCGCGCCGATCAAAATGAAATCCGCGCCCCCTGCCATCACCGCAGAAGCTTTGTGCATGACGTCCGTATGCGGCACATCGCTGTAGGAAAACGCTACAAGGTCCACTTTATGTTCCTGAATCAGTTCGGTAATCTGCGTTTCAGGATAAATGGGGATTCCCTGCGGATAAAGATTTCCGGCAAGCTCCGGCGGATACAGCCGTCCCTCGATATCGGGAATCTGCGCTGCCGTGAATGCAATGACGTTGTAGCGGGAATTGTCTCTGAAATAAACATTGAAATTGTGGAAGTCCCTGCCTGCTGCTCCCATGATAATGACTTTTTCAACCATAAAGGCATTCCTTTTTGATAGTAACCCCGTAGGGACTGATCTCGTTCCCACGCTCCGCGTGGGAATGCAGCCCGGACGCGCAGCCCGGCTCCGGAGTGCTGAAATGAAATTTTAGCACTTGAATATTAACTGCTTGCTAAAATTCGCTACGCTCATTTCAGCACTCCGGATTGACGTTCCCACGCGGAGCGTGGGAACGAGAACATTTGTCTATGTATAAATAATATTTAACGGCAGCGGCGGATATTTCCACCCCCCCGGTTTCGGAAGAAGGTACTGCGTATTCACCGTAAGCCAGTACAAATCCGGTTTCATTTCCCGCAATTTGCCGTCTGCGGGCGGAACCGCCTGTTCCGTACAGGCATAGCCTGCCTGAAAAATACAGACGCCGGCTTTTTTTTCACAGGCAATCACATATTTTTTCTTAAATGTCTGCAATGAAAAATTATTCGTCTTTGCAATCTGCTCTATCTCATCTTTTGAAAATTTTATCAATACGAATTTTGAAACGCCTTTTTCGGAAATCCGTATCAAAGCTCTTGTTTCGCTGCTGCCCGCGTAGATGGTGGTCAGACACGGAACGCGCCTCAGATACTGAGCCGCCACGCTGGCAGCCGTGCGTCTGCCCCCGACCATCGCGGGAAGTCCGTAATATTCAAAAAATTTCTTCTGAATATCTTCCGCGTATTTATCTCCTTTTTCATACAGGTCTTTTGAAATATAACGCAACGATTTCGCCAAATCTTCGGCAGCCTCTGCCACGGGCCAGTCAATCCGTACATGAAAATGGGAAAGATTGTAGCGGTCCCTCAGGCGGCAGGAAGTATCCCGCTGAATCAGCAGCGCGTAATCCACCGGAAGCAGTATCTTTAAAAATTCTGTGAATTTGACAGATTCCAGATATTTCTGGCTTCTGTCAAAATTATTGGAAAGCGGCAGCGCTTTGAAACGGAGAAGATTGGTTTTGCTTGTTTTGTTTGCGTCAAGAAAGCGTATGTATTTTTTATGAGAAACCGGAATGGTATCTTCCATAAAAATCACCAGAAAAGCATTCTGGCTTTCATATTCCTTTCCCGGAAGCAGCGCGCGGGGTTTCAGTTCGCGCTTTTCCACAAAAGGATAAGGCATTTTTCTGGCGGCAAAATTATGGTAAGAATCTGTCAGCGCGTAACTAAGGAGCATCTGGTCTAATTCGTCCCTTAAAATTTCATAATAAGAACGGCGCAAACGGTTTGCCAGACTCAGTTCTTCTCTCGTATTTCGGGATTCCAATGTTCTGTCCACCTTAATCGTTAAAGTTTGTCCGTCACGCCGGTTCCGAGACGGGACATTACCGGAAATAAAAAAGGTTCTCGTAAAGACGCGAAGCCCGCAAAGCAGATGAAACGGGAAAGCGCGGTTTCCGAATATGAATTACACGAAGCCGACAAATAAATCAATAAGGTAAAAGGCGTATTCGCAGGTAGAAAATTTCCCGCCGCCGATTCCTTTAACCCGACAGTTTCGAGCCGCGAGCGTCAGTGAGCGGAAGATGCGTGTCCGGTCGCTTACGCTCACGGCTCGGAGTCTCATGCAAATCAATTCTGAAACATTAAACGGAAAATCCGTGTCTCATGTTCTGTACCGCTGTCCTGATTTTTCAGCGTAAAACTCCGCTCCGCAAAGACCGCTTCTCCGTTTCTTCGGATTAAAAGCACAGACGATGAACGCGTGCCGTAAGTTTCACTGCTCACGAATATCGGAGAAAGAATGCGCTCCCATGCAAGCCCCACGCCGGTATCCGGAAGCCTGTCATCCGGGGGACGCGTGCCGTCGGCAAGAATACGGAAAACAGCTTCAATATCAATCTGTTGTTCTGCATATTTTTCTGAAAGCACGATTTCCAGTTCTGACATTCCTTTTTCCACTTTGGGCCAGGGCGTATTCAAAAGATGATTGCTCAGTCCGTAGAAACCGGGCTTTATTTTCTGAATGCCGTTTCCATTATTTGAATAATAAAAAAGCGCCGTGTCATCCCCGACCAGCAGATTGAAGCCGTTGTATTTGCTGCCTATAGCCTGTACGGCTTCAAGATAGCGTTCCGGCGATGTGTTTCCGGCAATAAAATCGCTGACCAAAAACCCCCGGGACGGCGCGTCAGGCTTAAATGAAGCCGGGTCCCTGAAATTGGTGATGGCGGCAAACCGTCCGTTTTTGCTGATGCCCATCCACGTTCCGCCCTGTTTCAAATCTCTGCCTGCCAGAATATCCGGCGAATCCTCCCAAAAATCAAGTGGTTCTGTCGGACGTTCATAATATTCGTCCCGATTTGCGGCAAGCACCAAGCGATATGCAGGATGCCGCTCATATAAAAAAAAGATCAGACACATAATGATCTTCCATTGCCTTCGATTTTTTTGTGTGTTATTTTTCGGTTAAAAACGGGTTGCAGGTGACAGGTTGCAAGTTGTTGTCACTCTCAACCTGCAACCTGCAACCTGTCATTTTTGATTCATACGATATTGCTTATATTCATCTGAAAATCAAGTTTTAATTATTGAAACATAAAACATAATGAAAATCCGAGGAGGTTTTTTTTAAATGAAAGAAGTGGTGATTGTAAGCGGTTCAAGGACCGCCATCGGTACATTCGGCGCAGGATTGAAGGATATTTCAGTGGTTGAACTCGGTTCGATTGTCATGAAAGAGACTCTGAAAAAAGCAAATCTGAAGCCGGTTCCCAGCGAAGAAATGAAACAATGTACGCCGGATAAGCTGAAAGACAGAGGGATTATCGAACTCGAAAAAAAAGGCTATGACTGGAACGATGCTGCCGCGCCCCTTACCGTTGACGAAGTTATCATGGGCAACGTGCTTCAGGCGGGACAGGGACAGAATACCGCCAGACAGGCGATGATACGCGCCGGCTTTCCGAAAGAGACACCTGCCATGACCATCAACAAAATCTGCGGCTCCGGTCTGAAAGCCATTGCATTGGGCGCGACCGCGATTATGGCAGGACAGACGGAAACGGTGCTTGCCGGCGGGCAGGAAAGCATGAGCAACGCGCCGCTGGCATTGCTGAAAGCCCGCTGGGGCTATCGGATGGAACTGACCGGCGTGGGCGAAGTTCATGACCTGATGGTTTTTGACGGTCTGTACGAAATCTTTTACGGCTATCACATGGGGCTGACCGCGGAAAACATCGCCTCCCTGTATGACATCAGCAGAAAAGAGCAGGATGAACTCGGTGTTCTGAGCCATACCCGCGCCAGAAAAGCCATCAAAGAG
>DZCT01000336.1 GCA_022736535.1 Desulfatirhabdium butyrativorans
CTTTGAAGGCTCTGTCCGGTTTCGGCGAATGTTTTCTTAAATCTTTTTCCCGCATGACAAGACCCTCCTTCATAACTGGGTAGCGGTGTAGAAGAGGTGATTTCGGGGTGTCATTCTGAGCCGAAGCCCTGAACAGAGCGAAGGGTCAGCGAAGAATCCCGCACTGTCACCCTGAGCGCAGCGAAGGGTCTCAGCCTCGGAAACAGAGATTCTTCGCTGCGCTCAGAATGACAGTGAGAGGGTTCATCACCTGTTCTGCACCGCTACCCATAACTGATTACACAGTCGGCTCAGAGCCGGAAGCGTAAGCGGAAGCGACAGTTTAAGAAGCCGAGTTTCTTTAAGAAACTCAGCTTCTCACGAGCATCCGGGTTGCGGGTTGCAGGTTGCCTGCCGGTCTCACTTCTCAATTCCCGGTTCCCACTTCTCGCTTCCCGCTTCTTTCGCGACCGATGCTTCTTTCACCTCTTTGGCTTCTTTCACTTCAGAGATAATTTTGCAGTCACGGGGAAGCATCCTGGTGTCAGCTTCAATTCTGATGCTGATTTCACGGCGTATTTCCAGATCGAGAATTTCTTTGCGCTTTTTATTTAAAAGATAATCAGCCACCTCGGACGGGACAGTCCCTTTTACAGCCGACACATTGTCTTTCAATGTTTCAAGCTGCAGCTTTCGGAGAAAAGAAAGCACCAGCGTTTCCACACCGGGGGTCAGTCCCTTTCCTCCGCAATATTTGCAGGGGATATAGGAGCCGAAATCAATGGGCGGACGGATCCGCTGTCTTGACATTTCCATCAGCCCGAATTTCGAGATTTTGCCGACCTTTGTCCGAGCCTTGTCACGCTTGAGAAAATCTTTGATCGCCTTTTCAACTTCCGATTTGTGCTTGGCATCCTTCATGTCAATAAAATCAATCACAATCAGACCGCCCATGTCCCGCAGGCGCAACTGTCTGGCGATTTCTTCCGCGGCTTCGATGTTTGCGGCAAAAGCAGTCTGTTCAACGGATTTTTTGCGGCTGGCTTTGCCGGAATTGACATCTACAGTCACCATCGCTTCTGTCTGATCTATGATCACAGACCCGCCGGATTTTAAAGCCACCCGGTTTTCAAATATGGAGGCGATCTGGTCTTCCAACTGATATTTTGTGAATATCGGCTTTTCGCTCTTGTGAAGTTTGACAATCCGGGTGTGTCTGGGCGAGATGATATGCACAAAATCTTTGACTTCGTGCCAGACCACCTCATCGTCTATCAGAATTTCGTTCACCTCGGAAGTAAAATAATCCCTGATGGAGCGCAAAGCAAGATTCCGTTCTTTGTAGAGCAGCGCCGGCGCGTTCTCTTCCACTCCCTTTCTGTTGATGTTCTCCCACAGCCGCAAAAGATACCGCAGGTCTTTTAAAATAAGCACTTTGGTGCAGTTGACGCCCGCGGTGCGCACAATGACGCCGAAACCTTCGGGAACTTTGATTTCATCAAGAATCTTTTTCAGACGGTCACGCTCGTCTTCTTCCTCTATTTTTCTTGAAATTCCCCGGGTGTCGCTTCCGGGCATCAGCACAATAAATCTTCCGGGCAGAGAAATGAAAGTGGAGAGCATCGCGCCTTTTCTCATAATCGGGTCTTTTGTCACCTGAACCAAAAGTTCCTGCCCGCGCTTGACAATATTTTTGATGGAACGATCTCCGGAATGATTATCCTGAAAATAATCGCTGTGGATTTCGTTTTTTTGAAGAAAGCCGTGGCGTTCCGCGCCGTAATCCACAAAAACGGACTGAAGACCCGGTTCGACGCGGGTGATAATCCCTTTATAGATGTTGCCGTGGGTAATCTCCCTGGCAGCGCTTTCGATATGGAATTCTTCCAATTTTCCGTCTGTCACTTTGGCGATTCTGCTTTCTTCAGGATCAGAGGCATTGATAATAATCTTACTGCTCATACAGTTGCTGTAGGGGTCTCCTTTGAAAAAATCATTGTTTGACAATTCTGTTTCTGTGAAAGTTGAAGTTTCCTGTTCCCGCGCTCCGGTCTTTTTAACGATTTGACAGGTTTTTCAAAAATTGTCAGATCGGTCAGAATTGAAACTGTCATTCCGGGCGAAGCGGAGAATATATGAAATGGATACGAAATTATTGTTTATAAGTCAAACAATTTCTTATTTTTTTATGCCGGCGGCGGTGAAGAAGTATCCATTTTTTTCATCATCGCAATTTCATCACAGTCAGGAAATTTCACACAAAGGATGCAGTCTGACCAGATTTTCAGCGGAAGCTCGGCTCTTTCAATCTGTGCAAAGCCGAATTTTTTAAAGAAACCCGGGCGGTAGGTCAGCGTAAATATTTCCTTTATCTCAAAGGATTGCGCCTCGGCAATTGCGGTTTCCGCCAGCATGGAGCCGATTTTTTTTCCCGTATAGTCGGGATGGACTGCCAGAGAGCGGATTTCGGCAAGGCCCTCCCAGCAGAACTGCAAGGCGCAGCAGCCCGCCACTTTGTTGTCGTCTTCCGCATAGACAAAAAAGTCCCTCAGATGGTCATAAATTTTGCTCAGGGGCCGGGGAAGCAGCTCGCCTTTGTTGCCGTATATCTGAAGAAGTGTGTGAATCGCTTTCACATCTTTCAATGTTGCTTTTCTGATCATTTTATCCTTAATTCATTTATTCAGTTTTCAGTTTTTCGTTCCCGCGTTCTGCGTCAACGCCGCTGACTTTTATATCAGGAAAAATAACGCCGAACAAATCCTTTTGCGTCCGTGTGCAGCGCCGGGTTAGCCGGACAGCTTGAACGCCGGGTCATCTGGTGCATTGACAGATTCGGATTTTATCCGATTCTGTTCCGCGTCTCTCCGTTTAAAGCCAGTTGTCTTATATTTTTCAAAACAGCCAGCACATCGTACAGATCATTCCCCGGATTAAGCAGATCAAACACTTTCGATAGGCCGTAAGCCGGATGATTGCCACGTATAAGTTTCAGAAACACATAACTGCCGCCGTTGGTTATCAGACCGAAACACGGCTTATCTGCCGCAGGGTCAGCCAGCATATATGCAAGAATCTGTGCAAGCCCCACTTTGACAGAAAATTCGGCGCGTTTTGATTCGATAACGAGAACCCATAAATTATGCTCCAAAACCAGAATATCTATCATCCCTTCAACTGTGATGCCTTCATCCGGATCTGTCACATTTACAGATGTCTCGGTTCTGATATGAAACGGCGGCAAAAAAAGATTTGCAAGATGAAGAAGCGGGGACAGAACAGTAAGTTTGACTGCATTTTCAGGCATGCCGGATATCTGATCAGATTCAGATAGGCTGCTCTTGCCAGATCAAGAAATTTTCTGTCGTCCGCATTTATTTCCGGCGAGTCTGCCTGCCATTCGGTAAAGAAATGTCTGTCTTCATTCATGCGGAGATCAAATCTTTTTTCAAGATCATACAGTGTGACATCTTTGGCAGACACAATATCAGTCATAAAATATCTCCTTATCAACTAAGCTGACACTAAATTCGGCGGCGGGCGGTGGATTAACCGAAACATTCAAGTGAGAACCCGCCCCCGCCGTCCGCTGCAATCTTTGCTCAGGCTTTAAACGGCTCAAATCTTCTACTGTCATAATAGAATATTAGGCAGTGGTGCAGAAGAGCTGACGGAACCTTCCGCCGTCATTCTGAGCGCATCGAATAATCTTTTATTATAACAGTGTATTACAGAAACAGAGATTCTTTACTGCGTTCAGAATGACAGGGACAGAGTTTGTCACATCTTCTGCACCGCTACCCAAAATTGTATCATTGTATCATCAGTATCATGGATGTCCTCTCAATTCCTTCTGCAAAGCGACTCTCCTATAAATCATTTCAAGCGAAAGCTCACAGTTTACGGATTCTATCTTCAAACTGTCATTTAAGTCCTTGTATTCCAAGAGTTCCCAATTCCCTTTTTCGTTTACAAAAAAATGTTCGATCTGATAACGGTATTGATCAATTAAAATATAGTCTCTCAAACTCTTTATGTTGCGATAAGAGGCAAATTTTGTGCCTTTGTCATAATCTTTGGTCGAACTTGAAAGAACCTCAACGATTACAGCCGGATTTGTCAGTGTTCGCTGTTCCCGGTTTTCCATTTCTGAAAATTGAGGTTCGCCGCAAACGACACTTACATCAGGATAAGCGTAATGTTCGTCTTTTACAGCTTCTATCATCAAATCGCTGCCGAAAGCTTCACAGTCCGAGTCTGACTGTTCAAACTGATTTTCAAATTCCCTTAATATATTTCTGCTGATACGATTATGATTGACAGTTGCGCCCGCCATAGCGAATATTTCTCCCCTATAATATTCACTTCTGATTTCTGCGGATTCTTCCATTTTAATGTACTCTTTCGGTTTAATAAACTTTCTTTCTTCTATCGGTTCACCCATTATTATATCCTATATTAATTGAGGGGTCGGGGAATTTTTTATAATATGTTGATAAAATAAATTATTTCAGCCATAACCCCCCTGTCATTTCGAGCGGAGCGGGCCGACCGATTTTAATAAGATTGGTATAAGATTGGCTTAGCCTGTAGAACGGCCCCGGCTAAGATCAGACAAACCCGTTTTACATGGGGGTAGCGGTGCAGAAGAGGTGACGGAACCTTCCGCTGTCATTCTGAGCGCAGCGAAGAATCTTTTATTATAACAGTGTATTACAGAAACAGAGATTCTTTACTGCGTTCAGAATGACAGGGACAGAGTTTGTCACATCTTCTGCACCGCTACCCAAAATTGTATCATTGTATCATCAGTATCATGGATGTCCTCTCAATTCTTTCTGCAAAGCGACTCTCCTATAAATCATTTATCACTATAATAATATACCGGAAACTTTCAGCCCTCTAAAGATAGTTCTTATTTCAGATAATGTCTATTTAAAAAAAAATATTCCTGTTGACATTTTTTCAGGCTTATGAAATATAAATAAAAAAAGTAAGATATTAACTTCAGATGAAAGCCCCGGAGGGTTTCCCACAGAGATCACAGAGGGTTTCCCTAGGATAACAATATGACCATTCAGGAATATCTCATTCAGGTCGGCAAAAGATACAGAAGCGGCATCTCCAAAGAACACGCCTACCGTTTTGATCTGGAAAATCTGCTCCGCAGCCTTGCGCCGGATGCGGATGTCACCAACGAACCCGCCAATGTCACGGACTGCGGCAACCCGGATTTTGTCATTACCAAAGGAAAAATCCCGGTCGGCTACATTGAGGCAAAAGACATCGGCAAAGACCTCAGTTCAAAGCAGTATAAAGAGCAGTTCACCCGATACCGCAACGCTTTGGATAATCTCATCATTACCGATTATCTGCGCTTTCAGTTTTTTCAGAATGACAAGTTGTTACATGAAGTCTGCATCGCTGAAATAAAAGACGGCGAAATTGTCTCTTTACCTGAAAAATTTGCGTTTTTCACTAATTTTATCAGCGAGTTCTGCGCTTTTGCGGGGCAGACTGTCAAATCTGCTCAGAAGCTTGCCGAACTCATGGCCGGCAAAGCCCGACTACTGCAAAATATTCTTGAAAATGCGGTCAGTTCCGATGAGCAGAGCGAGGAAAACACTTCGCTCAGAGGACAGCTTGGGGCTTTCCGAAAAGTGCTGATCCATGACCTGAAACCGGAAGAATTTTCAGACATTTACGCTCAGACCCTTGCTTACGGCATGTTTGCCGCA
>DZCT01000337.1 GCA_022736535.1 Desulfatirhabdium butyrativorans
AAAAGCGGGGAATCCGCCCATGCTTTTTGCGCTGGAAGGCGGCTACAATCCCAAAGCATTGGCGCGCTCTGTGAAAGCAGTTCTCAGCGCCCTGACAAAAAATGCAGCCCCTGTCATTTCGACCGAAGGGAGAAATCTTTCTCCTGAGAAAAAGCGGCGGACAGTAAAACTGATTGAAAAAGTAAGAAAAATACATTCAAAATATCGCGTGTGGGCAGATTAAGATTAGGAATCGGGGCGGAATGTCATTACGAGCAATCCGCTCCCTGTCATTCTGAACGCAGTGAAGAATCTCTGTTTATCATTAATGATATCCTTCGCTCCGCTCAGAATGACATAAGATTCATCACTGCTTCTGCATCACTCCCAATATATAAACCATGTCTTCCATCCCTATCTTTTTATCGCCGTTCACATCAGCCCAGACATTCACATTCTGCGGATTCAAACCTGCCAACACCTTCAATGCCAAAATAGCATCGCTCAGACCAACCACACTATCATTATTGCTTACATTTGAAACCGTGAGAGAATTGGCAGTTGCGGTTGCAAATCCGCCTGTCCCTGTCCAGTTCGCAAACGCATATCCGCTGTTCGGCACAGCCGTTACCGGCGTGCCGCCGCCGCCCTGATTCACGCTCTGGGAAGCAACGCCGGAAATCGTTCCGCCCGTACCGGCTTGAAAAGTTACGGTATAAACGTCTCTAGTTCGATCTTTGAATTTGCGCCGATATTTCCCTTCAAGACAACTTCAATCCTGTCCAAATTGGTGAAGTTCAGCAACGGCTCATTGTAAAATCCGAAGTAGTTATGCTTGCCTTCCCAGCCGAATGTCTCGGCAATATCAGTCAATTCCGTAAAGCTTCCGATATCGCCGGTATCATCAAATTTTCCGCAAAACATAGTTGACGGCTTCTTAGCCAGCAGAGCATTGTACAACTCTCCTGCGGTGAAATTCACGACTGCTTTTTTGCGAATATCTTGAACAATGGCTTTTGCATCCGTAAGCATTTTGTTGCACAATCAAACCATGCCGCAGGCTTGCTATAGGCACTCAACTTAAATTCAATATCGCCGTCAGTATATACCATTTGAGGACTGTTATTAATATAAATCCATTGTTGTTGCACTATGACGACAAAACATCTTTTACAAATTTTTATTTCATAAGCTGTTCATCCTTATAAAATAAAAAATTGTTTGACTTTCGCCCGGAAAAAGGTTATATATCTGAATAAGCCATCCTTTATTCGTATAAATAAATACGATAAGAGAAAAAGAATGTCAAGAGATTTTTTTAAAAAAATATAAATAAATAAAAATACCAATTATTTTAATCTATTATAGATGGGGGGTGTCTTTCGGCATGGATTTTGAAGAGAGTGATAAAGAATCCGAGGTCAGTGCTTTGCACCTTGAAACGGCAATTTTGAGATTGATAAAAACCTATCAGGAAACATACAGAGGGGCTAAGAGACCGGGAATTATCAATAAAGGATTTTATTATTTTTTTCTCAGAAATCGGCATAGACTCGGTTATAGTTTGGGAAGCGGGACTTTTAACGAAAACTCATTTGAGGTTATCTTCAAAAATACCTCAAAATTTACAAATCTCCTGAAAGCGTGGTCTGCAAAATTGAACCGGTATTTCAAAGAGACCGAATATGTTATCAAAAAGCTGGAAGAAGACCCTGAATACATAATTGAAAGACCCACGCTGATAAATCAGTTGTCTGTGGCTGATTTCGTTGTTCTCACAGAGGGATTGAGCGATAAAGAATTACTTGAAATTCTTCGCGGAAAAGATCATATAGAAAGGATGGTCGAATCGGCTAAAATTGAAATAGAGGTTCATAAAAAAATTTATGAAATAGAGGATTAGATGAAATGAAAATTGTCAATCATCCGCTTATAAACATTTTACTGAGAAGTCCTAAGACGATCAGAATTATGCTGATTTCAAACATTATTTTCGGTATCCTATATCTTCACAAATTTTATTGTTTGGGAATCTTATTGTTTCTTGCTGTGATGTTTTTATTGTTCAGGATGTCGGAAAATTCTGTCAGACTGAATGATATGCTGGATTGCTATTTGTTGAAAAAGCAGGCATCATTATTCGGATTGACGATATTTTTTATAGTAAACATGGGCTGTTATTTGTATCAATTGGAAAACAGAAAAACGATAGATTGGAATCCTTCATATTTTGAGTACGGTCAAAATAATTCTGTAAAGTATCCTTCACACGGTTGGTTTTCCGGTAAGCGTGATGGAAAACTTTTTCTTGAATCTTTCACCGCTGCTTTGGGATTTGGATTTCCTGTAAATGAAGCAAGCGAACCGATTTTTTCCAAAATTAATATGGAAGAATCTTTTAACATCATATATACATTATCAAAAACGCTTCTGATAGGAGCGACATTTGAAGGTAAAAATGATATTGTTCTTAGCGATGTAAAAATATTTTTTCTTCCAAAATCGCCTTCAGAAAACATCTGTTCGCTGAAATTGAGAGATTTCAAATGGTTGAAAAATGAAGATATTAAACATCTGAAATTCAATTATGTTCAATTAACATTTTATGATGAAATCTTTGTAAAAACACTTTTAGCCTGCAAGCTGGACGGAATTGTAAAATCTTATTATTTAAGAGCTGTTTAACAGCATCATTATTATTTCCAACAGGTTAAAGGTTTATAAAAGAAAAATTCGGGTGTGTCCCGTCTTTAGACAGCAGAAAGCAGAAAAATCGGAGTAATTCCTTATATGATAAAGGCAAAAATAACCGCTCAGAATCCTTCGGCAAATCTTCGATCTTACGAGCAGACTTACCAATTTTTTTCATGGTCTGACGTGGAGAAGGAATTCACGTGGTATCAGACCGGCAAACTCAATATCGTGCATGAGGCAATTGACCGATGGGCTGATGACCCGGACAAAGGGAACCGGAACGCACTGATATTTGAAAAAGCCGGACAGTCAACGGCTTACACCTATTCCGATCTGAAGCGGATTTCCTGTCAGTGGGCAAATCTCCTGCTTCAGCACGGCTTTGAAACCGGAGACCGGCTGTTCATTCTCCTGCCTTCCTGCCCGGAAGTTTATTTTGCGATGCTCGCGTGCGCCCGGCTCGGTCTGGTTTTCTGTCCGCTCTTTTCAACGCTCAGTTTCGATGAACTGGAGGAACGTCTCGAAAATGCAAAACCCCGGGGGCTTCTCACGCATCCCGATTTTGCCGAAAAGCTTCCCTATGAGGCAATGAATGACGTGAAACATCTCTTTCTGACAGAAAGCCCGCTTCCCGGGATGTTTCCCGGTGAAGTGCTGCTGAAAGGACTGTCTGAAAAAATGCCTGCGGGATGCAACACCTGCTGGGTTCCGGGCAACACGCCTTTGTATCTGCTCTATACTTCCGGCTCCACAGGTCCGCCCAAAGGCGTTGTTCATGCCCACAGGGACATGATCGGGCTTATGATAACTGCGCGATATGTTCTTGATCTTAGACCGGATGCAGTTTTGTGGACAGATTGCGATCCGGCATGGGTGACGGGTACGGTTTACGGCGCATTTGCGCCCTGGCTCTGCGGCGCCACGTCTGTGGTGCAGGCGGATCCCTTTTCTGCGTCAACATGGTATCGCACGTTAGAAAGGCACAAGATTTCAGTCTGGTACAAAACCCCCGGCAACATGAGACGGTTGAAAGAAGCCGGAGACGATCTGACGGGCAGGTATGATTTTTCGCATCTGCGGCACATCGCATCAGTGGGCGAGGCATTGGAGCCGGAACTCATTTACTGGTTTAAGAAGAATTTCAAAATTACGCCCCATGATACATGGTGGATGACCGAGACCGGCATGATCTGCATTGCCAATTTCCCGGCAATGGACATCAAGCCCGGTTCTATGGGAAAAGCGGTTCCCGGCATTAAAGCCGCCGCAGTTGACGAAAACGGCAATCCCCTGCCGCTGATGACCATGGGCGAACTTGCCCTGAAACCCGGGTGGCCCTCGATGATGACAAATATCTGGAAAGATGATGAGCGTTATCAGGCATATTTCAAGAACGGCTGGTTTCTGACCGGCGATATGGTCATACAGGATGAGGAGGGCTATTTTTACCATCAGGGACGCACGGACGATCTCATCAAGGTGGGCGTGAAGCTGATCGGTCCTTACGAGATTGAGCGTGCGCTCTGCCGCCACCCGGCGGTTGCAGAAGCTGCGGTCATTTCCAAAAGCGCAAAACCGGGCGCACCTTTTTTAAAGGCATTTGTCACTGTCAACAGAGGCCTTACGCCTTCGGCTCGGCTGAATCAGGAAATCAAAACCTTTGTCAGAGCCGATCTTTCCTCAGACATCGTGCTGAAAGAAATTGCATTTCTGGAATCGCTTCCCAAGACCCGCTCCGGAAAACTGCTCCGCCGGGTGCTGAGGGCGCAGGAACTGGGACTGCCGGCCGGGGATCCGCTGAATATAAAGGATTATTAGGGGTGAGGGGTGAGAGGTTCGGGGAGGCTTTCCCTCTGACCCCGAACCTCTCACCCCGAACCCCTATTGACAGTAACCGAAGCAGCCGGAGGCGGAAGGACTGCGTTTTCCGGCACGGGCGGCCGCAGGACCGTGAATCGAAAAATCGGCAGGCTGCGGATATAATATCGCGGCAATCAGCCCGGCGCCGTACTGTTCCCACAAACATTCGGCATCGGCATCCGCCTCTTCGGGCAGTTCCAGTGTGACGGTGGGAATGTTCAGTGTCAGACCGGCGTAACTCCCCAGCGAGCCGGGCATCGCGCCCAATCTGCGGACAGGCAGATCGCAGTATTTTGCGATGTGTTCTGCCAAGTCCTTCCCGGGCCCGTCGTAGTCAATGCAGGCTAAGGGCTGATGAACAGTGACGATGCGGTTCGGGCTGCACTGTCTGATTGCCCGGACAAGCGCCCGGGTTTCCGGTTCGGAAAGCGGGAACAGCCCGTTTTCTTTGCTGTTGACACGGTTGCCGGTTGAAAAATTTCTGTTCAGATCCACGCCCCGCGAGTTACAGCGGGTGTTCCGCACGCTGCCGTCCGGATTGACCGTCGGCAGGATCATCAGCTTCCGTCCCTCAAGTATGATCGGATATTTACGAAGATATTCAAGCAGTTGAAAAGCCAGCGCTGTTCCTGCCGTCTCATCGCCGTGAACAGAAGCCATTATGAGAATCGCATCTTCTCCCTGCCCCATGACAACACTTTCAATGGAGCGGTTTTCATTTGACACGCCGATGATATATCGCTGTATGGCGAGCCTGTCTTCCTGTTTCTGTTTTATTTTTGAAATGTTTGCCGGTTTGGGACAACTGACGGTAAACAGGGCAGTGGATATTATCAGCAAGATAATAAGATTCAGTATGTTAAACTTTTGCAGATGTTCAGCGCCGCCTTTTTTGCCGACAGCAATGTTGCGGCGCGGCGTATCATATAAATAAAAAGGATAATCGCCCTGTCTTCTTGAATAAAGGCGTCTTTTCTGTTTTATGGGGAAATACAAATTTATTTTCTCTTTTCTCAGCGTTATTCACAGGGGGGTTTGAAAAGTAATGACAGTACGGGATTCTTCGCTCCGCTCAGAATGACAGTTATACCAAATCTCTGTTGAAAGTATTCTCCCGCAGTCCGCAGAAAAAAACGCTGTGTCCTCCGCGGGGATTTTTTCCCCACAGAGATCACAGAGAATA
>DZCT01000338.1 GCA_022736535.1 Desulfatirhabdium butyrativorans
GAAGAATCTCCTCCTTCCCGCACTGAGACCCTTCGCTCCGCTCAGGGTGACAGGGATAAGCTCAGGGTGACAGGGATAAGAAATCTTTGCGGTCTCTGCGTTCTCTGCGAGAGATTTTAAAAGTTTCTCGCAAAGGTCGCAAAGAAGAGGCTTCCCCCTGCTGTCATTCTGAGCGAAGCGAAGAATCTCCTCCTTCCCGCACTGAGACCCTTCGCTCCGCTCAGGGTGACAGGGGATAAGCTCAGGGTGACAGGGATAAGAAATCTCTGCGGTCTTTGCGAGAAAAAAATCTTCGCGGGAAAATTTCCCGGCTTCCCGTTTAAGTCCGCCCAAGTGAGTTTTTATCAAAAGATTCGCAGATGACCTGTCTGACCGTTTCTATCAGATCATTTTTCCTTTTTCGAGTATAAGCATAAGTTTCAATCGGTTTTCGGATTTCGAGAATCACGTTTCCGGGTTTTATGACGAGCCGGTCTTTGGGCATAATTTCTCTCGTTCCGTAAATGATGATCGGCATAATCGGAACGCCCGAATCCACCGCCAGCAGAAATCCGCCTTTTTTAAAAGGAGCAATCTTGCCGTCATTGCTGCGGGTGCCTTCAGGAAAAATCAGAACTGAAACACCGTTTCGGATCATCTCTGCGGCTTTTTTAAGGCTTTCAAAAGCAGCCCTTCGCTCCTTGCGGTTGATGCTGATATATCCTGCCCGGCGCATTGCCTGTCCGAAAAACGGTATTTTGAAAAGTTCGGCTTTTGCAAGCCATCGGAACTGCACTTTCAGATGCGCCAGCAAAACAGGAATGTCAAAATCGCTCTGATGATTGGGCATGTAAATATAAGACTCGGAAGGGTCTATATAATAATAGCCCCTGACCTTCACCCTGACGCCGCTTCCGAATAATATAAATCTTGCCCATACACTCACCACCTTATGCGTCAGTTCGCCGGTTTTGCTCAGGAAAGAAACAAAAATGGTCATGATGCTGAAAAAGACAGTCACAATGACTGTCCAGAAAACGATACAAACCGTCTGCATAAAAAAACTCCTGATAAGTTAATGGGTTATCTCTATCTCACTGTCTTCTCGTTCCCACGCTCCGCGTGGGAATGCAGGCGGGACGCTCTGCGTCCCTTGATTACCTTAATTATCTGAACAATACAATATCCAACAATCCGTCAAGTCCCAAATAATTCCGTGCGCTGGAATATCGCCAATCAGCCGGTTTGTCCACATAGTCTCGCACAACCGGATTGTTGTGAATATATTCGATCTTCTGAATCATCACGGTTTCATTCTGAATAAGCTGGGGATGGCTGCCTTCCTGCCAGAACTGATACATTCTGTCATGTTTATGTTTCAGTTTATAATAACTTAACTCTCTAAGAATAAGCTTCGCATGTTTTTCCGTCAAATGATCAATAGACCTCTTTCAAAAGTCGGAGCTGCTCACTTGATTTTATTGGATAAAACTTGACTTTTGAAAGAGGTCTAATAATCTTTCTGGCGGTAAAAGACTTGAATTTTGCCGTTTCGTTCCCCATATTTTCCGAAGAAGCAATAAGATGAATATGGTATTCCATTATCACATAGGCATAAATTTTAATACGCTCATTCTTCTGCATAAATTTTAAGGAATCAATTACAATTTCTGCAATATGAGGTTTTCCGAAAAGGGGGAGCCACTTGACAACCGTGCATGTAAGAAAATGAGGCTTTTTTTCTTCTACGATTTTATAGCGGCTTCGTCCCACTGTTGTTTGTTCCTTTACTGAGAACGCGGAGCGTCCGCGCTGCATTCCCACGCAGAGCGTGGGAACGAGAAGCGTCTCTGTATTTCCTAATAGGACGCGGAGCGTCCGCGCTGCATTCCCACGCAGAGCGTGGGAACGAGAAGCGTCTCTGTTTTTCCTGTAGGACGCGGAGCATCCGCGCTGCATTCCCACGCGGAGCGTGGGAACGAGAGGACTTGCGCCCTCTTGCGTCTTGCCTATGTCTGAATGTTAAGATCAGCAAACATGGCATCCATCCGGCGGATCAGCCAGTTGCGTTGCGGCTCGGTTGCATAGCTGATGCAGTTGCAACGGATGCGGTTTTGGGTACGCACCAGCAGCTCGCAGGATATCCGATGTTCCTCCAATTCCGCAGCAAAATAAAACGGTTTGCATTCGGTGTGTTCTTTCTGAACATCGTTGAGCATGTCCTCATCAAGCCTGATCCAGTAAAGCCCGTCCATGCCGGAAGCCTCAAAATTCATGTCCAAATAGGCTTTGATCTTCTCGTATTCGCCAAACCTGAATTCATCTATCACATATTGTTTCATAATGGTGAAACCTATCACAAATTGGGCTTGCGTGCAAGGGATATGTGATTATAATAAAGCTGAAATAAAAATCTTGTTACGAGGCTCTGCCTCGTAACAAGAATTATTGCGGCTCTGCCGCAACAGCTTTCTAATTCGGAATGAGGCAGAGCCTCAACCTTCGGCGTTACGAGGCAGAGCCTCGTAACGAGAACAGTTGTAATAGGATAACGTCTTGAAAACACTCATTCTCACAGAAAAGCCCTCGGTTGCCAGAGATTTTGCCAAAGCCCTTGATGTAAAAACAAATCATGACGGCTACATGGAAAATAACGATTATATCATCACATGGGCGGTGGGGCATCTTGTGGAGCTGTTGGAGCCGGACGATTATGATCCCAAATGGAAAACGTGGCGATTGGATACGCTGCCCATTTTGCCGGATCAGTTTCAATACAAGCCTCTGCCCAAAACCGAAAAACAGCTTCATGTGATTCAGCATCTGCTGGCAGACAAGCCGGTTGACAGCATTGTGATTGCCACCGACGCGGGGCGTGAAGGCGAGGTCATTGCCCGAACCATTTTGCTGGCTTCCGACTTTAAAGATTACGGCAAAGTCAGACGCTTCTGGACCAGTCAGGCGTTGACGCCCGAAGTGGTGAAAGCCGGTATGTCGGCGCTGAAGCCTGCCGGAGCTTATGATCGTCTGTGGAAAGCCGGTCAGTGCCGTCAGATTGCGGATTGGCTCGTGGGAATGAACGGCTCCCGCGCCGCCACCATCAGGATGAATGATCTGTTCACTGTGGGAAGGGTGCAGACGGCTGTTCTTTCGCTGCTGGCAGACCGGCGCAGGGAGCGGGAAAATTTCAAGCCGGAGCCTTACTGGGTGCTGCGTGCGCTGTTCTCCAATGAAAAAGGCGATTGGTGGGGAACGTGGTTCAACAAAGAGGAAGAAACCCGCTTTAAGACAGAAGCGCAGGCAACTGAAATTCAGGCGAAAATTCAGGCGCAGACCGGAAAGGTGCTGTCGCTGAAAAAGCAGAAAAAGAAACAGCCCCCGCCGCTGCTCTATTCGCTGACCGAACTTCAGCAGGACGCGAACCGCAAATTCGGATTTTCTGCGGAAAACACGCTCAATCTTGCGCAGGCGCTTTATGAAAACCGGAAATGCCTTTCATATCCACGAACCGATTCCAAAGTGCTGGGGTCTCAGAATGTCGGCATGACAAAAAATCTTGTCAAAAAACTTTCGCAGCCCTACATGAAATATTTTGCCGGCGTTGATGAGAAACTCGTCAGCGGAGACAACAAACGGGTGTTTAATGATGCCAAGCTCACCGACCACCACGCGCTGATTCCGCTTGCGCCGGTGCCGAGAGACGCGGAACAGAATGAAACGAAGATTTACGGGCTTGTGCTGAAACGCTTTGCTGCGGCATTTCACCCGGATTGCGAATATGAGCAGACGGAAATTCTCACAGAAGTAGAAAAAGAGACATTCCGCACGACAGGCAAGAGGATTCTCAAGCCGGGGTGGCAGGCGGTTTATGACACCGATCCGCAACAGGATGAGGAAAAGCCTTCGGATGATGATGCGGAGCCGGAAAATCTGCCGCCCTTAGTCAAGGGCGATGCCGCGGAAGTCAGGGAAAACAAGCTTCAGAAAAAGCAGACCACGCCGTCCCCGGAATATTCGGATGCGCTTTTGCTCAAAGACATGACGAATCCCGGAAAATATGTTTCCGAAGACGAACTGAAAAAGGTTTATCGGGGCGATGTGGGACTCGGAACGCAGGCGACCCGGGCGCAGATTATCGAAACGCTGTTGTCTCGCGGCTATGCGGAGCGGAAGAAAAAGCATATTGTCGCTACGGACAAAGGCTGTTTTCTCATTGACACGCTGAGGAAATTCGACATCGCAAAACATTTGGTTTCTCCTGAAGAAACAGCCCGTTGGGAAATGCAGTTGAATCAGATTGCTTACGGAGAAGGCTCAGACAAAGATTTCTTAGACGGCATCCGAAGCTTTGTCACCCAGACCGTAGAAGAATTTAAAATCAGTCCTAATTCTCACTTCTCTTTCCTCAATTCTCAATTAGGCATTTGCCCTGTCTGCGGCGGAAAAGTCATCAAAGGGAAACGGGATTACGGCTGTGCCAACTGGAAAGACGCGGACGGCGCATGTCGTTTTGTGATCCGGAAGTACATTCAGGGCAGAATGATTACACGGAAAATTGTCTCCGCGCTGCTGGCGCAGAAAGAAGCGGGACCATTGAACGGCTTTATCTCGCCGGAACGGGAGAGATATGTCGGTATGCTCAAGTTAGTCAAAGGAGACAACGGCTGGCAGACGCAGGTGGAAAAATGCGACACGCTGCCTGAGCATACACCTGAGCATACAACAGATGCGCCGTCAAATCCGAACTCGGTGGGGGAATGCCCGGTCTGCGGGGGAGAAGTCATCGCCGGAACAAAAGGCTACGGCTGCGCCAACTGGAGGCGGGAAAACGGCGGCTGCAAATTTGTGATATGGAAGACAATGGCTCAGAAAGAAATCTCCGAGAAATACGCAACCCAGCTTTTGGAGAACGGCATTACAGATTTGCTTTTCGGCTTTGTCTCAAAGAAGGGAAAGGCATTTTCAGCGAGGCTGAGGCTTGATGCGGACGCCTCCTCAGGCATGGAGAAAGTCGTGTTTGACTTCCCGGACACGAGAGAAGGGGAATAGCGGCTTTGTTTTGCCACGAAGGGACACGAATGAAGGAACGAATGAAACACGGATGGTTTTTAAACCATGAGAGGTTTTTTGTTCTGAATGAACACGAATAAGTAAAGATGGTATGGAAGGCTCTTATAAACAAAAAAATGAGCGACAAGTGTTTAACTGCATAGTTAGACAATGGTTTAGCGTACATACTCTAATTGAGATTTGATATGAGCAAGTACCCCTTGAAACCAATTAATAATGGTATTCTCATCACTTATTTTATGAATATGCCCCCCTTTATTACTCCAAGTGCCATTCATAGCAAAATGTATTCTTTTAAGGTCTATAAGTTTTGATTTTTCTTCGTTTAGTAAGTCTGCAAAACTGTTAGCCTCATCAGTCATTTCAAGAAATTCATTAAATGTTTTTTCAAAACTGTAATTTGGATAAACATGCCAATGCGGCTGCGGGTGATTTTCATTATTATCAAAATTGTCCCATTCAGCTCTAAATAATTGTTTTTTTCTATCGTCTGAATTATCCCCTTGAAAAATTGATAATGAAATAAAAGTATTTGGTATGCCACTTTCTGATCTTTCAAATCTAATTTCAATATAAAGCCAAAAATCATTAAACCATTTAATTACACTCACTTCTTCTTGAATGTTGTTATAATTGTTAATCGCTTTTGAAAGATTGTCTCCGG
>DZCT01000339.1 GCA_022736535.1 Desulfatirhabdium butyrativorans
CAGCGGATTGTCATGGAATTTTTGCCCGGACTGCTCTGTAACGCCGCCGCTTTTATCGTACACGCCGGAATAAAAAGGCGTGTCTGCAATCACTGCACCGGCCATATACAGATTTTTGTGAGAGACAATGATCTTTTTGAGAGGGGAAGCATCGTCAAGATGACGATAAACTTTTTCTGCTAAAATCCAATGAGTTATTTCTTTGGGCATGTTATACCGCTTTTCCCGCAATTTGTTTCCCACAGAGTTCACAGAGAAAAAAAAGACCACAGAGGACACAGAGAATTATAAAAACTCTGTGATCTCTGTGGGTTCTTTCTTCTCTGTGAACTCTGTGGGAAAAAATGTCGGAAAAAAATATTTCCCACAGAGAACACAGAGAATTATAAGAACTCTGTGATCTCTGTGGGTTCTTTCTTCTCTGTGAACTCTGTGGGAAAATTGACCTTTGACAGAAGCACCCCGCCCGCGATAAACAGAATGAGAATACTCAGCACGCCGTAACGGGAATGCCCGCTGATGCTGCCGATAACTCCCATGAGAAAAGGACCGGTAATCGCAGCAAATTTACCGAATATATTGTAAAATCCGAAAAATTTTGCCGACTGTTCCGCAGGAATCAGTTTTGCGAAAAAAGAACGGCTGAGTGCCTGTATGCCTCCCATTGAACTTGCCACGAGAAAAGCGAGTATCCAAAATACCGTTGCTTTCATCTCTGTTGTAGGCAAATCGGGAAGTAAAAAGCTGATAAAAGTAATCACCGAGTAAACGCATATTCCCGCATACAGCATGGTTTTTTCCGAAAATCGGTCTGCCAGTTTCCCATAGATCAGCGCAAAAGGAAACGCGACAATCTGAATCATCAGAATCGCCAGCATCAGTGTTGTCACACTCAGCCCGATGTCTCGTCCGTAAGCGGCAGCCATGGTGATAATCGTATCCACGCCGTCAATATAGAAAAAATAGGCGATGAGAAAAAGAAAAACATGCCGATAAGTCCGGATTTCCCGGAAGGTTGTCAACAGCCGGGCAAAACTGTCCCGAATCGGATGTTCGGCAGGCGCGAGATAGTATTTCTGCTCAACATTTTTCAGCAGGGGAAGGGAGAAAAAAAACCACCACAGGGCAACGACAGCAAAACCTGCTTTTGCGGAATACACAGGGATTGCCGCACCTTCTCCCGGAGACTTGCCGAGTAAAATCAGCGCGATGACAATGAGAAAAGGAATCACGCTGCCGATATATCCGTAAGCATAGCCGCTGGATGAAATCAGGTTCATCCGCTCTTTTTCCGTCACATCTGTGAGAAATGAGTCATAAAACAGATTCGCCCCGGCAAAGCCGATTCTGGCAAAAATGAAAATCAAAAGACATTGCAGCCATTCTCCTTCATTTACCGTTGTCAGCAGCAGGGTGGAAAGAATCCCCACGAGAAGAAATCCTGTGAGAAACCGCTTCTTGAAATGTCTGTAATCTGCAAAGGCGCCCAGCATCGGCGCAAGCACTGCCAGCATGAGAGAAGCAAAAGAATTGGCAAATCCCCAGTTTGCAGTGGAAACAGCGTGTTCCATCCCCTGCGCGGCGACATCTTTGAAAAATATCGGCATGATCGTCGTAATAACGATCAGCACAAATGCGGAATTTGCCACATCATACAGAATCCAGCTTTTTTCCTGTTTAGTCATTTTTCTGAAGTTGAAAGTTGAAGGTTGAAAGTTGAAATATAAACCCGATTATCTGATATTTGCCAACTCTTTTTTGACATAATCTTCATATTTCAGATCAAGCGATTTGAAAATGCTGTTATATTGTTCAAGCAGTTTTTTTCCTTTCAGAGACTGCTTTGAGAACACGGTGTAAATATGATTCGGCGGCTCAGGCAGCGGGAGTATTCTGACTTTATCATCAGCCTTCAATCTCTTTGCCTCATATTCTGCCGTAACCGCGTTCTGGTCATAAACGGCATCTATTCTGTTGAATATCAGTTTTTTAAGATTCTGCTCAAACCATGTGTCTGAGTTAATATACTCGATTTTCACCTGATCCGAATGCGCTTTCATAAAAGGGCTGAGATTTGCGCCTGAGAGGTATCCGATAACAAAGCCTTTAATATCATTGGCAGATTCAATTTTATTCAAGGGATGCTCTTTTCTCAGCACCAACACCGACTGAACCGGAGAATAAGGCATATCCGGATAGTACAGAAATTTTTTCCGTTCTTCATTTTTAGCCATCATCTGAGCGCCGTCAACCGTTCCGTCCTGAAGATATTTTATCAGTCTGAGAAAGGGCAGGGGACCTGTCCATTCCACCGCATATCCCATTTTGGCGGCAACATCGTTGAAATATTCTATTGCCGCTCCTTTCGCTGCGGTTCCGTCTTCTGCAAGGTAAAGATGGGGTTTGAGGATAAAATATCCCATTTTAATCGTATCCGCCGACGCCGGCAGGCAGAATATGAGCAGACAGCCTGTTGCAATCAGAATATTTTTTTTCATGATACCCTCCCTTTTTCCGGGACCGCCTGTCCGACCCGGGACAATTTTAAGCACATTTCTCCGCGGGGAATTTTTTCCCACAGAGATCACAGAGAATACACAGAGAACACAGAGTGTTGAAACCCTCTGTGTTCTCTGTGGTTTTTTCCTTCTCTGTGATCGCTGTGGGAAAAAACAGGCTTAATAAAATACCATATAAAGTCAAAAACGATTCGGTATAACGCATATCGTACTTGAAAACAAGAAAAATTACTTATATTTTCACCTTTTCGGTTGTCATTCAAAGCATAAAATGATATTAACATTAAGATTTCATCCTTCGCGTGGGAATGTTGACCCGGAGTGTGAAAATGAGCGCGGCGAAATTTTTGAAATCCTCCTTTGAAGGGGGGGCAGGGCGGATGTCTTTTCGTAATTCAATTTACAGGGGAGAAATATGGAAAAACAGGAATTTGAAAGACGCATCAATATCAAAGGACAGGAATATCACATTTTTGACATCGGCAAACTTGAAGAAAAAGGAATTGCCGACATAAAAAAACTGCCTTTTTCCATTAAAATTCTGGTGGAAAATCTTTTGCGGAAATTAGACAATTATGTGGTGAAAGAAGCGGATTTGATTCAGATTGCAAGATGGCGGAAACATTATGAAAGCCCTGTGGAAATTCCGCATCACCCGGCGCGGGTGCTGATGCAGGATTTTACCGGCGTTCCGGCAGTGGTGGATTTGGCAGCCATGCGGGATGCTGTCCGACAGCTCGGAGGCGATCCCCGAAAAATCAATCCCCTCATTCCCGTTGAACTGATTGTGGATCACTCCGTGCAGTTGGACTACTACGGCACTTCAGATGCGTTAAGCAGAAATGTCGCAAAGGAATATGAGCGGAACGGAGAGCGTTATACGCTTCTGAAATGGGCGCAGAAAAGTTTCAATAATTTCAAAGTAGTTCCGCCCAATTCAGGGATATGTCATCAGGTCAATCTGGAACATCTCGGCAGGGTGGTCATCAGCGAGAATATCAACGGAAAATATCTTGCCTACCCGGATTCCTTAGTCGGCACGGATTCGCACACGACGATGATTAACGGCATCGGCGTGATGGGCTGGGGCGTGGGCGGCATCGAGGCGGAAGCCGTCATGCTGGGGCAGCCTTATTATATGTCTATCCCCGAAGTCATCGGTGTCAAAATGGTCGGAGAACTCCGGGAGGGCGTGACGGCAACTGATCTGGTGCTGACCGTCACCGAGATATTGCGGAAGCATAAAGTTGTTGAAAAATTTGTCGAATATTTCGGTCCCGGCATGAAAAAATTGGCGATTCCCGACAGAGCCACCATCGCCAATATGGCTCCGGAATACGGCGCGACCATGGGCTTTTTTCCCGTTGATGAGAAAACCCTTGACTACCTCCGCATGACCGGCAGAGAAGACAATGCCGAACTTGTTGAAATTTATAGCAAAGAAATGGGACTGTTTTATACCGGCGACGCGGACTCCGAGTATTCAAAAGTCATAGAATTTGATCTTTCTACGGTTGAGCCTTCGATTGCGGGTCCCGCAAGACCTCAGGACCGAATTGCGCTCAAGGATATGAAAAAGAATTTCAGGGAAACCGTGCTGGGGTGTAAGTATGAAAGAGATGCTGAAATAACAAATATTTCCAAATTTCATGACGAATCCGGAACATTGACTTCCCGTGAACCCTTATGCCAGCCCGGGGGCGGAAGACGATACAGAATAGACGTGAACGGTAAGGAGGTAATCATATCTGACGGCAGCATTGTGATTGCCGCCATCACTTCCTGCACAAATACATCCAACCCGGCAGTGCTGATCGGCGCGGGGCTTGTAGCAAAAAAAGCAGTGGAGCGGGGGCTTAGGATTCCGCCTTATATCAAAACATCCTTAGCTCCGGGTTCGAGAGTGGTCAGCACTTACCTCAAAGACGCGGGGCTGATGCCCTATTTTGAAGCCCTCGGATTTCATCTTGCCGGATTCGGCTGCACCACCTGCATCGGCAACAGCGGTCCATTGAATGCGGAACTTGAAGGCATTATTCTGGAAAATGATCTTTTTGTCGCGTCCGTGCTTTCAGGAAACCGGAATTTTGAAGCCAGAATTCATCAGAGCATACGCGGAAATTTTCTCGCTTCGCCCATGCTGGTGGTGGCTTTTGCCATTGCCGGAAGGATAGACATTGATCTGACATCCGAGCCGCTGGGGATTGATCCGAACAGTGATCTGGTTTATCTTGAAGATATATGGCCCGCACCCGAGGAAATAAACGATGTTGTCAGAAAGCATGTCCGGCAGGAATTTTTCAAAAGCGAATATGAGAAAATTTTTGACGGAGATGAATTTTGGCAACGTCTTTCTGTCGCGGAAAGCACCACCTACAAATGGGATGAAACTTCCGCTTATATCAAAAATCCGCCCTATTTTGAAGACTTTCGTTTGGATGTGAGCAAACCTGAGGATGTCAGAGATGCCAGCGCCTTGCTGCTGCTGGGAAATTCCGTTACCACCGACCATATTTCCCCGGCAGGAGCGATTCCGCAGGATTATCCCGCCGGCAAATATCTTATCGGAAAAGAGGTCGCGGTGGCGGATTTCAATTCCTACGGGTCCCGACGGGGAAACCATGAAGTCATGATGCGGGGAACTTTCGGGAATATCAGGATAAAAAATCAGATGATCCGTCCGAAAGAAGGCAGTTTCACGATCAAATTTCCCGAAAAAACAGAGATGTTTGTTTATGATGCGGCAATGAAATACAAGGCGGAAAAAACCCCGCTGCTGATATTGGGCGGAAAGGAATACGGGACCGGCTCTTCACGGGACTGGGCTGCGAAAGGCACAAATCTTTTGGGAATAAAAGCGGTGATTGCAGAGTCTTATGAGCGCATTCACCGGAGCAATCTTGTGGGAATGGGCGTTCTGCCGCTGGTGTTTCAGGAAGGCAGCAACTGGGCAAGCTTGGGGTTAGACGGCTCGGAAAGCTTTTCTGTTACCGGAATTTCGGAGATGCGTCCGAGAAAAATCGTGCATGTCAAAGCGGTCAAAAGCGACGGCGCGGAAGTGAATTTTGATACGATTGCGCGTTTAGACACAGAGATTGAGGTGGAATATTTTGAAAACGGCGGCATTCTGCCTTATGTGCTGAGAAAGCTGATTGCCGAAAAGTAATTGCCTTATGTGCTGAG
>DZCT01000340.1 GCA_022736535.1 Desulfatirhabdium butyrativorans
GCTCATCATCCGGCAAATGTCGGGGTTTGCTCATCATCCGGCAAATGTCGGGGTTTGCTCATCATCCGGCAAATGTCGGGGTTCGCAGGCTCACCCCGACCTACATTTCCGCTGACGCTCCGCGTGGGAATGCAGACAGGACGCTCTGCGTTTGCACTTTCGTGTTCCACTTTTTTATCTTCCTGCAATATTGGCATATTTTATCCGAATATTTTCGTCCTTAATCACCTTGTTCACAGTTTTAAGCAGTTTGTCCGGGTCGCCTTTTCTCACAGCGACAACATATTTGTCTTCATCGGTGAGAAGCGTTTTCCCGTCAAGTTTGAGGAGCATCGCGCCTTCCCACACAGAAGCAATGATTTCATCTGTGATGAACACGACATTTTTCCCTTTGCCTTCTTCTTCAAGCTTGCGGGCTTCTTCATAAACCTTTACGGTTGTAGCAAGACTGCGAATACTCGCTTTCCCGAAATGCTTCTGAGCATAAGACTCGGCGGTGGTTTCTTTGCCCACGAGAAGGGTAATGTCAGAGGAATTAAGCTGGCTTGAAGAACGGATATTTTCCGCGGTCTCCACATTGAGCGACCCGGCAGCCAGTCCGGTTTCAAAATACGGGTCTGAAAGCTCCGCCATTTTTTTCCGCTCCGGCGTGTAGGTAATCAGCGAAATCACCATGTCCGTCATTTCATTTTCCAAAGCCACAAAGCGTGATTTTGCGTCGCTGAGTTTGACAAAAACCGGCTTGCGTCCGAGTTGCGCGGCGATTTTTTTGGCAAAAGTAATGTCCGCGCCGTTCCATTCATCGCCGTCAAGCTGCGAAATCATGGGATAACCCGCTCTCACGCCGATTTTCAGCGGCGGTTTGCCGCCCGCGATTCCGGCTGTTCCTGTGTCGCTTTCGATATGATGCACTGTGTACATGACATTGGCAACTGTGCAGCGATTTTCCTTTGCCGCAGAACGGAACATGGAGGTTTTCAGTTGGGTGCTGATGGGCGCAGGCTGACGCACAATCAGTTCGGGATGCTGTTTCTCGAATTTTTCAAGCGCCTTTTCAAGCGCCTGCTTGGCAAGCCGGGTGGTGGTGTCGCCGCCGACCCAGTTCGGCAGAATGAACATTCTCGGACACGCGACGGCCTGCGCCTGAATCACGCCCCGCTTTTCGTTGTATTCAAACTGCGTGACATCCGCATCTGTGAAGAAAATTCCGGCTTGCGCCTGTGCTGTGAAAAAACAGCAGAACAGCATCACCGCCATCAGGACTGTCCTCAAATAAGCAATTTGATTTCTCATATTTCCTCCTTGAAACACGCTGAGAAAAAGAACCACGAAAAATGGAACACGAAAGTGCGAAAAGAACGAAACCCACGAAAAAAATATCCTTTGGGAACGCCCTCCGGAGTGCTGAAATGAAATTTCAGCATCAGTGTGTGCTAAAATTTCGCTTCGCTCATTTCAGCACTCCGGAGGCGGGCTGCGCGTCCGGGCGGCATTCCCACGCAGAGCGTGGGAACGAGACCGAGTGTGTAACTCATCATAATCCTTTTCGTGTTTTTCATTTTTTTCGCACTTTCGTGTTCCAGTTTCTATCTCTCCATATTTGCATAAAACTTTTTTCTGAATGTCTCAAACTCGTCATGGTATATCGCTGTCCGCATCTCTTCCATCAGATTCAGGTAGTAATGAACATTGTGAATCGTATTCAGGCGATAAGACAGCAATTCTTTTGCCATGTAGAGATGGCGCAGATAGGCACGGGAGTAATGCCGGCAGGTGTAGCAGTTGCATCCGGATTCCGCAGGCTCGGTATCGTCTCTGAAATGAGCATTGGAGATATTCAGGGTCCCGTGTTTGGTGAACAACTGCCCGTTTCTGGCGTTCCGTGTGGGCAGCACGCAGTCAAACATATCCGCGCCGAAGCCCACCAATTCCACCAGATCGCTCGGCGTTCCCACGCCCATGATGTATTTCGGTTTATTATCGGGCAGTTTCGGGAGCGTGAAATCCGCAATTTCAAACATCAGTTCTTTGGGTTCGCCCACGCTTAATCCGCCGAGAGCATAACCGTTGAAGTCCTGTTCCGCCAATGCCGCCGCCGAGGCTTCCCGTAAATATTTGAACATTCCGCCCTGCACAATGCCGAACAATGCGCTGCCGGGACGAAAGTTTTGCTCATAAGCTGTTTTGCATCGGGCAGCCCAGCGCGTTGTGAGTTCAAGCGCGTCCTGCGCCTGATGCTTCTCGGCAGGATAGGGAATGCACTGATCCAAACACATGATAATGTCAGAGCCGAGACAGTTCTGTATTTCCACCGCTTTTTCAGGGCTTAACAGATGCGTTGAGCCGTCAATGTGCGACTGAAACGTGATGCCTTCTTCTCTTATTTTGAAAAGCTTTGCCAGCGAAAACACCTGAAACCCGCCGCTGTCCGTCAGAATCGGTCCCTGCCAGTTCATGAACCTGTGAAGCCCTGAAAACCGGCTGATGACATCGCAGCCGGGTCTCAGATACAGATGATAGGTGTTTCCGAGAATAATCTGCGCGCCGGCTGCCGAAAGCTCCTCCGGCGACAGCGATTTCACCGTTCCCAGGGTCCCGACCGGCATGAATATGGGCGTTCGGATAACTCCGTGTGCGGTGTGCATGACGCCGGCTCGCGCGCTTGTCTTTTCAGATGTTGATATAATTTCAAAAGTAAACATTAATTTTCAAGGTGAGAGGTACGAGGTGTGAGGTTCGAGGTCAGAGATAGAGACGCAAGATTTTGCGTCTCTGCGAACCCCGAACCCCGAACCCCTCACCTCGAACCCCTTTCTCATTTAGGCGGAAGCAGAAAGAAGCCTGATGCCATAATCACGTTCTTTCCTTCTTTAGTTGAAAAAAATTCTATAAATTTCTTCACATTTCCCGCAGGTTCTCCTTTTGTGAACATGTACAGACTCTGACGGTAAGGATAGGTGCCGAAATAGATATGGGTCTGAGTTATTTTGGCTCGCTTGCCTTTATGCAGTATCTCCAAAAGCTTGACATCTTTTTTATCCATGATGTCCGCGTGGGAAGTGAGACCGATGCCGAAAGGATATGCCTTCACGGTGGTATAAACTTCAGTCGTCATATTGACCTGCATGGCATTTTCCGGAAGTTCGTTAAAACCGATGGTCTTTTTGGCGGTGAGATAATATCCGGTATCGGGCGGCGGAGATATGACCGTAATTTTATTTCCTTTGGGACCGCCGATGTCATCCCATGCCGTTATCTTCCCTTTAAAAATATCTTCAATCTGCTCCGATGCAATCTGCTTTATGGGGTTTGACTCATGCACGATAAACACATAACCGTCCAAACATATTTCTATTTCAACAAGCCCCTTGTCTTTTTCAGACGGCTCCAAAGCGCGGGTGCCGCCGGCGATGTCGCATTCGCCGGACAAAAGTTTTTCAATGCCGTAGCCGGTGGTTTTGTAATGCAGGTCAAATGTTATCTTTTCTTTTTTTTCAAATTCTTCCGCGGCTCTGGGCATGAGCAGTTTTCCGATGGGCGCGGAGCCGTCGTATCTTATCCGCTCCTGTGCATGGGAAATGGCTGACACAGCACATATCAGCATCACTGCCGCCGCAAACGCTGTCATTTTTTTTGTCGTCATTTTTACCTCCGAAATAAAAAATCAATGCGCCGTATTCCGTAAAGCGGGTTTCAAACCCGCTTTACAGTCTGAGTAAAAGAATCCCTCTGTATCTTAATTAGACTTTTTCGGAAATAAAAAAGGTTCTCGCAAAGCACGCAAAGGAGGAAAGATTTCCCGCCGCGCCCGGAATGACATTCCGGATGCTTGAAATGACATTCCGACAGCTTTGCGATCTTTGCGGCCCGGCTAATACCAATTCGCTTTCAAAGATCGGTCTTTCAGACCGTAAAGCGATTTTTCAAATCGCTTAACTTGCTGAAACCGCTTGAAAAGCGGTTTTACAGAAAACACCGTTTTTTGAAAGCGAATTGGTATAAGAATAGACGCGAGAGACTCAGCCGCTTATTTCCGAAAATGTCTATTCCGTAAAGCGGGTTTTAAACCCGCTTAAAACACTCTCTCTGTAGGGACACGCCGGCGGCGTGTCCCTATGAAATAAACATCGCATCTCCGTAGCTGTAGAACCTGTAATTTTTTTCAATTGCTTCTTTATAGGCATTCAGAATTTTCTCCCGCCCGGCAAAAGCGGAGACCAGCATCAGCAAAGTGGATTCCGGCAGATGAAAATTGGTAATCATGGCATCTGCAACCCTGAAACTGTAACCGGGGTAGATAAACAGATCGCATTCTCCCGCGCCGACACGGACATTGCCCTTTGCATCAGAAGCGTATTCGAGCGTCCGCACACAGGTCGTTCCGACGGCAATCACACGGCTGCCTTCAGTCTTTGCTCGATTGATGACTTCTACAGTTTGTTCGGAAACAGAATACCGCTCCGAGTGCATCCGGTGTTCCCGTATGTCGGAAACCCTTACCGGCAAAAACGTACCATATCCCACATGCAGCGTAATTGCAACCACCTTGACGCCTTTGGATTTGATTTTTTCAAGCAGAGACGCTGAAAAATGAAAACCCGCCGTCGGCGCGGCAATCGCGCCTTTCTGCGAAGCGTAAACCGTCTGATACGTTGTCCTGTCGTCGCACGGGGATACAACCTCCTGATTTCTCAGAATATAAGGCGGCAGCGGCGTTTTTCCGATGCGGTAAAGCATGTCTTCAAAATCGCCGCCATTGCATGAAAATTTTACCGTGTGAATGCCGTCATTAACATCTGTAATTTCAGCGATTGTCCCGTCTTGAAAAAAAAGCCGTGCGCCTTTCCTGAGTCCTTTGGAAGCTTTTATCAGACACTTGCAGATTCCGCTGTTTTTTGTCCCGTTGCCGTAGTCCAAAATCAGCACTTCCGCTTTTCCGCCCGTGTCTTTTTTCCCGAACAGGCGTCCCGGAATCACCTCCGTGTTGTTGATGACCAAAACATCCGAGGGCAAAAGCATCTCGCAGATTTCGCAGAATTTATGGTGAGACAGGGACCCGCTTTCACGATCCATGCACAAAAGTTTTGACTGTTCTCTTTGGGCAAGGGGCTGCTGCGCAATCTGTTCCTGCGGCAGATGATATGAATAGTCTGTCAGTGAAAACAAAATATTTACCCTTTTCCCATGTAAACGAGACAAAGCCCGGTCACCATCATCACAAAGCCGAGTTTCCGAAGCGCGCCCTCCGGCATTTCAAGAAGCTTCTGTACCCATAATTTCATTTTTTCCGGAAAAGCAAAATACGGAATTCCTTCCACAATCATCACCATTCCGACGACGCACAGAAAAAATTTCATCATAAACCTCTTTCCCGAATAACATTAGGAGTTACGCAGTTGATCTCGCTCCCACGCTCCGCGTGGGAATGCAGCCCGGACGCTCCGCGTCCGCCCCGGTTCAGAATAGACAGCAACAAACTAAGTTTCTTAAAGAAACTCAGTTTGGATCGGACGTTCCCACGCGGAGCGTGGGAACGAGAACCGCAACTGCGTAACTCCTAAACATTAAAAGTGATGATTATAAACTTTTAAGGTCTGTTTTGTCAAAATAAAATTTCTTGATACAGCAATTCTCATTTTAACGTAAAGCGGGTTTGTCTGTTTTCAGCCCGGGCCGCTTTGCATAAACGGAGATT
>DZCT01000341.1 GCA_022736535.1 Desulfatirhabdium butyrativorans
TATCATATACTGGTGATGCCGATAAGATACGCTGGCAAACCCTGATTCTCCTGATGAAAGGATTTTCAGGATTTTTGTTCAGCCTGTCGGGAAGGCTTGACGGAAATCATGCAAATCCCTTAATCCTTTAATCAGGGTTCGGACATCGGGGCGGGGCATCTGCAAGGATTGTTTATAAGCAGGGATTGCGGCTTCGATCCGGCAATCCCTGCTTATGCACAATCCTTGCAGACGACACACACACGTTTAATCTGACGTATGAGATATTCTGTAGGGATGTAAATTTTCACAGACAGGGGGCGCGCCAGCGGCGTGTCCCTACAAAGCAAGAAAGGAGAAATCATGTCAACCCCCATCATCATTGTCGTCGCGGTTGTCGGACTGATGTTTGCCCTGATTGTCAGCGGCATGATTCTGTCCCGGCTCTATGCCAGAGCCTCAAAGGAAATTTCCTTTGTCCGCACGGGCTTCGGCGGGCAGAAAGTCATCATGAACGCGGGCGCGTTTGTGCTGCCGGTCCTACATGAAATCATTCCGGTCAATATGAACACGCTCCGGTTAGAGGTTCAGCGCACCAATCAGCAGGCGCTGATCACGCGGGACCGGATGCGCGTGGATGTTCAGGCGGAATTTTATGTCCGCGTCAAACCCACTTCCGAGGCAATCGCCAACGCCGCGCAGACGCTGGGAAAACGCACCATGGATCCCAAAGCTCTCAAAGAATTGGTGGAAGGCAAATTTGTGGACGCGCTGCGTTCCGTGGCTGCTGAAATGGCAATGGAAGAACTGCATGAACAGCGAGTCAATTTTGTGCAGAAAGTGCAGGCGGCTGTGAGCGAAGACCTGCTCAAAAACGGTCTGGAACTGGAATCCGTGTCGCTGACCGCGCTGGATCAGACCGATCAGAGTCATTTCAATCCCCAGAATCTTTTTGACGCCAGCGGTCTCACCCGTCTGACCGAAGAAATCCAAGCCCGCCGCAAGCAACGCAATGATATTGAGCGGGATACCGAAGTGGAGATACAGAAAAAAAATCTCATGACCGAGCAGCAGAAACTTGAACTGTCGAGAGAAGAAGAATATGCCCGTCTTGAACAGCATCGGGAAATCGAGGTGCGCCGGGCAGACCAGCAAGCCGGAATCGCCAGAGAGCAGGCTGAAAAACAGCGTCAGGCAAAAGAGGCGCAGATTATGGCAAAAAAGCAGGTGGATCAGGCGCAGATCATAGCGGAACGGGCGGTCGAGGAGGAGCGCATCGAAAAAGAGCGGCTTCTCAAGGAGCGAGACATCGCGAGGTCAAAGGCGATTGAAACCGCAGAAATCGAGCGGCAAAAAAGCGTTACGCTTTCGGATCAGGAGCGGGCTATCGCTATTGCGGAAAAATCCAAAGAAAAATCCGTTGCACAGGCAGAGGCGGACAAAGCCCGTGCGTTGGCGGTCAAAGCGGAGGAGCAGGTCAATACTGCCCGTGAAACCGAGATTGCCGAGCGTGAAAAAGCCATTGAATTGGTGGAAGCCCGAAAACAGGCGGAGCGGGAGGCCATCGGCATCATGGTTGCCGCAGAAGCTGAGAAAAAAGCCGCGGCCGACAAAGCCGAAGCCATGCGTGTGCTTGCCGGCGGCGAGGCTGAAAAGATAAAAATTGCGGCAAAAGCCGAAGCGGAATCTGAAATTATGAAAGCCGAAGCCGCGAAAAAACGCTACGCCGTGGAAGCCGAAGGCGCACGAGCCAAGCATGAAGCTGAAAATATTCTGGATCAGGCTGTGATTGAGATGCGGATCAAGCTTGCGCTGATTCAGAATCTTGAGAAAATCATCCGGGAAAGCGTCAAGCCCATGGAGGCAATTGAAGGCATCAAGATCATTCAGGTGAGCGGACTCGTCGGCGCATCCGGCGCAGCGGGGCAGGATGCGGGCGGAAATCTTGCGGATCAGATGGTCAACAGTATGCTGCGTTATCGGGGGCAGGCGCCGCTTGTTGACAGCCTCCTGAAAGAGCTGGGCATCAGCGGCGGCGACATCAACGGGCTGACAGCCGCGCTGCGGGGAGATTCGTCTCCTTCTGGAGATAAGTCGTAAAATGAGTGAGTTACAGAAAGGTGCTGATACGGATTCGCTTTCAAAATCCCTGTTTTTCCGGAGTGCGAAAATAGAGCGAAGCGGTTTTTCGCATTATAAATCTCTTTTTTTTGAAAGCGAATTGGTATGAGGATACGGAACGGTTCAGCGTGACGATTCAGCGGTGTCTTTTTGCATAGCGAAAAATCGCTTCGCTCTATTTTCGCACTCCGGACGCACCGCGGTCATCTGTCAGAATTAAATTAACTGGTAGTGGTGTAGAATAGGTGATTTCGGGGTGTCATTCTGAGCGGAGCGAAGAATCTGAGATTCTTCACTGCGTTCAGAATGACAGTATGGGATTCTTCGCTGGCCCTTCGCTGCGCTCAGGGCTTAGGCTCAGAATGACAGCGGCAGGGTTCATCACCTCTTCTGTACCGCTACTACATTTTGATCTTCAAGCTCAAATGGAGGTTGAAATCCGGCGCGGCATGGCTTAAATCTTCGCAAAAGGCAAATTCAAGACTTGTTGAACGCGTGAACTCATAGATAAATCCGAGGGCAAGTTCCAGACTGTCCGTGTCAAGCGGCTCAATGCCCGTGTCTTCAAAAGGAGCGGTGTAGTAATTCACTTGGGCAAGCAGGCTTAAAGATTTGCCGAAAGCGTATTCGCCGCCGGCAAAAAGCCCGAACATAGTATGATTGAACGATATATCCGCTCCCGCTGTTTCCGGCTCGGACAGAAATATGACCGAAGGATTCAGCCGGAAGGTAAACGGCGCAAACTGCCGTTCCGAAAGCAGTGAAAAACCGTGATCAAAACCGCGGCTGCCGAATCCCTGCCCGTAATCGCCGGTCGGCAGTTTCAGCGTATAAGACAAAGCAGATATTATCTGCCCCGCATCCGGTAAGGAAACTTTTGCCGAAAGCCTCATGTCCGTAAGATGCAAGCCCCCGGATGTCGCATGAAAAAGTTCCGCGCCGTTTTTCTTCAGGGAATAGGCAAACTCGTTTTTGGGACGTGTTTCCCTCCCGTAGTTGGGAAAGCCGAATGTCTTGTGATAGTCTTCCAGAAATCCGTCTGTAAATCCGCCGTTCATGCTGACCCAGGGCATATCCGCGGAAAGCGTGAGATATTCTGTGAGACCGTATTCAAGCGAGAAATCCAGCACCGTCATTTCCATGTCTATCAGCGCGGTCCGGTTTTCTGATGTCTCATTCACAAAAACAGCCGCGTAATCTGAGGACAGAGAAATTCTCAGACTCTTGCGGGGGAGCAGACGCGGACTTTCCGGCGCCGGCGTTAAAAACATGAGATGGGGCGGAAACTGATTTCTGACATGCAGAGGTCCTTCTGCCCACGCGGCAGTTGTCAGACACAATATCATCATTCCTGAGAGACTGATTCGTAACATCATCAGTGCTGTTTACAAAACTTACGCTGAATTAGCAAGATTTTTTTGACTCTTCCATATAAAAGAAAGCCGGAGTTTCCGTAAGCCGTCATATTCCGGCATCGTTGCGAAAGACAATGAGGAATCAGAGGAAGGCGCGGCGGGAAACCTGCCTTCCTCCGCTAACCGCCGATGGCAGACATCGGACTTGATATGCTTTCGGCGTTTTCGCTGTTCAGTCTGTGTTCAAGCGGTTTCATACGAACCGCTCTCAAAAAAATATTTGCCACTTCCTCATCGGAACAGCCGTTTCTGAGAGGCGTTTTCATGTCTTCCTGATAATCGGACAGAAGACATGCCCGCAACTGACCGCTTGCCGTAAGTCTCAGACGGTTGCACTTGTAGCAGAAATGATGACTCAGAGGACGGATCACGCCGACTTCTCCTTTTGCGCCTTCAAATCTGAAGCGATCCGCAGGTCCGTCATTGACGCAGTTTTTCACAGGATTCAGCTTTCCCAGCACGCTGATACGAGTCATGATTTCCGGCGCGAGCAGGGGCGGATCGGAATTTTGAATGCTGAACTCCGAATTTCCCATGGGCATGTGTTCGATGAAGCGGATATGAAAGGGATAGGAAAAAGAAAGCGCCGCAATATCCGTGAGTTCCTCATCGTTGATGCCTCGGAGCGCCACCACATTGATTTTGATGGGATCAAAGCCTGATTCCTGCGCCATCTCAATCCCTTCCCAGACTTCCTTGAAATTGTCCCGCCGGGTGATTCGCATGAACTTTTCTCTGTCTAAGGTATCCAAACTGATGTTGATCCGCCTGACGCCCGCCGCCCGGATTTCGTGGATTTTATCTTTCAGAAACACGCCGTTGGTTGTCAGCGAGACATCTGAAATGCCTTCAATTTCGGATAAAGCTCTGAGAAATTCGCATACGCCTTTTCGCACTAACGGCTCTCCGCCAGTGACCCTGACTTTGGAGATGCCGAGACGCACGCCTATCCGGACAATCCGCAGAATTTCTTCATAAGTCAGAATATCCGAGTGGGAAAGCATGGGGAGAAATTCTTCGGGCAGACAGTAAATGCAGCGGAGATTGCAGCGGTCTGTAACGGATATACGCAGATAATTCAGATGCCGGTTGTATCTGTCAATTAAATTTGCCATTGCTCATTTACCCATTGTCAGTGAAATTAATTTTTTTCTCTTTTTCTTCTCGTTCCCACGCTCCGCGTGGGAACGTCACTCGGTATGTGTGCAACAACCGGACGCGGAGCGTCCGGGCTGCATTCCCACGTGGAGCGTGGGAACGAGTAATCATGCTATTTCTGCATTCCCACGCAGAGCGTGGGAATGAGAAAATCATGCTATTCCAAAAATTTCTCTATCTTGGCTGTTGCTTTCAATTTCTCGCTGTACTGCGTTGCCTCGTTCATTTCTTTTTCCTGCTTGAGACGCTCGGAAATCCGCTCTTTGACTTCCTCGTAAGAGAGCGTTTTTTCTGCTTTTTTATCCGAAGATTTGATCAGATGAAAGCCGAACTTCGTTTCAACAATATCGCTCACTTCCCCGGGTTTCAAAGCAAAAGCCGCATCTTCAAAAGTCTTATCCATTTCGCCGCGCCCGAAAGCTCCCAAATCTCCGCCCCTGTCCTTACTCGGACAATCGGAATTGGCTTTGGCAAGGGTTGCAAAATCTTCGCCTTTTTTCAGCTTTCCCTGAATCTCTTCTATTTTTTTGCGCGCTTCGGCTTTTTTGGCGGCATCGCCGGCTCCATCAACTTTGACCAGAATATGACTTGCTTTTACTTCCTCCGGCTGCTTGAAAGCATCGTTATTTTTATCGTAAAAAGCCTTTATCTCTTCTTCGGAAACTTTGATTTTCGGGCTGATTTCTTTCTCGATCAGTTGCTGAACCGAAATCCGCTGTCTGATCTGCTCTTTGATGCTGTCTTCGGAAAGATTCATCATCGTCATAATGTTTTTGAACTGCGCCTCATCGGGAAACTGTTTTTTCCACTTGGAAAATTCTTCGTTGACGGCTGATTCTTCAACTTTTTTCCCGCTTTTCCGGCTTTCCTGATAAAGCAGTTCCCGATTGATGAGCATTTCAAGCAGATTTTTCTGAATCTCTGCAAGCTGGGTTTCATCAACCTGCTGTCCCTGCATCATCATCCGCTGACGCATCGCGCCGATTTCTTTTTCAAAATCTTTCCGGCTGATGCCTTTTCC